>NZ_JBHJTF010000020.1:0-88434 GCF_042267565.1 Lysinibacillus sp. NPDC056232
GAACCCTATTTATCAAACTGCATGATCTCTAACACAGTAATTGATAATGAGGTTGTCGAAAGACTAGTTTTATCAAAAGTTATCTTTAAAAACGTAAGATTCATAGATGTTACTTTTAGAAAAATTGATTTGACTGATGTGATATTTGAAAACTGTGATTTATCTAATTCCAGCTTTAGTGAAGGTATAATACATCGAGTTAAATTTGAAAACTGTAAATTATTAGGATTAGATTTTTTAGGAGCTAATTTAGGAAATGTTTCTTTTGAAAATTGTATTGCAAATTTATGTGACTTTTCAGAGACTCGTTTAAAACATGTACTATTCGAAAGTTCAACTCTACAGGGTGCGAACTATTATGAATGCTCATTTAATAAGGTGATATTTTCTCAAAGTGATATTAATGATGTTGACTTTTCTCAAACGTCCCTAAAAGGAATTGATATTAGTACATGTAAATTTGAAAGACTTAATGTCACCTTGGAAAGTTTGAAAGGTTGTGAAGTATCCTCGGAACAAGCGGTTGGATTTGCTTCATTGTTAGGATTAAAGGTTATAACTTGATGAAAATCAAATATTTAAAGTAAAGTTTGTATAATTTTGTGAACACCGTTTATATGTTTAAACGGTGTTTTCCTCGTTCTTGTTTACTGAATAGTTTCTTTCGATTATTCTGCATTTACCACCTTCTTTAGAAAAATCGAAAAGTTCCATTAATGCTGGAATGCAGCTTTCAAAACAACATAAAAACACCCCTAAGGATGTCTTGTGAATTAATTAAATTCATTTTCTTAGGCAAATCATTCATTCATCTTCCTATAATAATCTCATCTCGATCGCTTGATAAATGAATCTGAACCTCATCCTTCTCATAGATAGTTAAAGTACCTTCTCTAACTACCTTTTCCCAACCATTTACCCATATGATAAGACGATAACTAATCGGAATACCATTTTCATCAGAAGACATTGACCACTCATATACAGAGTTATTCTCATTTTCCTTTGTTAGTTGGGCGCTTATAGGAACAGGGAAATCACGATATTTTTCCGATAGCTCATATTTAGAATTAGCAACAATATAATAGCTAATTCCTAATAAAATAAATAATACAACAGCGAGAATAATTTTTTTATATTTCATATATAACCTCCTCGTATATAGTGGAATTAAATAGAATGGCAAATACCAATTCTTGTAGAGTGTAACGACGCTACTGCTTACACTTATACCACGAGCTATTCCTCTAATGATCAAAAAACAAAATATTTAGGTTATTTATGTTACAATTGAATAAATTTGTAAATTATAAGGAGGTTTCACAAATGAAAGAAAATAAAAGATTCGCCTTAATTGCTTCTTTATTTGCATTAATTGGTTTACCTATTATTTTTCTAACAGTATCCTTGTACACAGGTGTGTGGCGGTTTTTTATATATAGTATTGCACCTGCATTAACTGCTGGTTTAACAGGACTAATTTTTACAATGCAGGAAATCAGAAAAGATAAGCGAGTGGCTTAAAGGTTTTTGTACTACCCATAGTCCTTGGGATAAAACCTTTAGAAACGACGTTATTGTTATAATTTCACAAATACAGTATAACCTGTTGGCCAGAAAACTTCATTTACATTGGTACCAAAACTTTGAAACTTTGACCATTTCATATTGGCCTTTAAACTAATTTATCATTTTCACCATCTTGCCCTATTGTTCAGTAAGTACTATACAGATTGATTTTGGTATATTACGATATACTAGCGTTTTGAAAGGGGTACATATTTTGGATACCAACAATATATACATTAGGAAAATGACTGATAATGATTATGGTTTAATGGCAAAATGGTTGAGTACGAAAGAAGTTTTAGAATTTTATGGGGATATTAATTCACCATTTTCAATAGAACAAGTAAGGAAAAAATATGAACCACGCGTTCGTGGTGAAATCCTAGTTTTCCCCTTTATTGTTGAATTAGACGGTTCCCCAATAGGATTTATGCAATACTATAAACTTCAAGCAGAAGAACTAAAAGAATTAGGCTATTTAAATAATCAAGTGGTTTTTGGAATTGACCAATTTATCGGTATTCCAAAATTGTTTAATAAAGGCTATGGAACAATTATGGTTAGTAAATTTATTGAACTTATTATTAAAATTACTGACGCCGAAATTATAATATTAGACCCTGAAGTTTCTAACGAAAGAGCTATTAGATGTTACGAAAAATGCGGGTTTACAAAAGTTAAAAAAATTAATAATGAACGTGCTTTGTTAATGGAATTTATAAATACTAAAATCTAACTCTATCTTATCATTTGATGTACAACTTCTTTTATTTCCGAACATTCCATTGGATCCTTAGCGAATTTTAGGGATCCATTTTTGAACAATAATCTGGTCATCCAAATGGTCATTGAACCCCAATGACCATTACATTTTAAAAAGATGCAAAAGAATCGGGCATTTTGAGACCAATCAATGGTGTTGGTGGTATTCACAGGTATTAGTATGATATTTTATGCTGTTTCTTCTTTTTCAGCATTACTTCAATAATATTCTCAGAATCTTTTTGTCCTAATTTGATAGGTGTATTTTTTGCTACTCTAAATCTATAATTGTTTGGGTTATCTTTACAGTTTGGATTAGTAAAATTATTATTCATCATATTTAACGTATTGTTCAGCAAGATTCACTCTTCCTTTACGTTTCGAGATCTAACTTACCTTTACGTTTGTAGGTGCTTCCCAAAATCACCAATTCAAATAGTAAGAGGTATTAGAAATTGTTAAAACTTTTTATCTATCCTTATTGTGTTCATGTATTATTTGGACTTGTGGTCAGCTAACTCTACTATAAAAATTGTGCTTTTCTTTATTATGGTCCTCTTTATTTATGAAATAGGTGTTGAAACTGGTAAAAAGCAAAAGAACAGGATCTAACAATAAAATTTTGCCGTTTTCTTTCGATTAATCCCAAGCACCTTTTCGTTTCATCACTTCTATAATCTTACCGATCCATGATGTTATTAAAATTGTTCACTTATATTGAACAGTCCTTTCAAATTTTGAAAGGACTGTTTTCATTTCATTGAGGCAAATTATATCGAATAGTTGCAGATACACCATTTGCGAAAGAGCCACCAGAAGTTATTATTTCTACAGACAGAAGAGTGCAACTATTTATTGGGAAATTTGACGTTGTAGTTGCACAGCAATTCGGTGTGGTAGATGTACTTGGTCCTGTAATAGTTGCTATAATACCCGAAGCTATCGGGGCAGTAAAACCACAATTTGTGCTTAAATATATTTGTGCAGATGCTGTATCTCCAGCAGTTAAATTATGATCTCGTATATTAAGAGTTAAACTTGTTATAACTGCATTTTGAGGGACTACAATTGTATTTTTGATGAAAGACGCTGATGAACTCCCAACCCCAATAAAATCATTGTTTGCAACTGATTGATCTGAACTTAGGAAAACTTCCATTTGTCCTGGTCCATTCGTACCTGTTGGACCAGTAGTGCCAGTTACTCCTGTTGCTCCTGTTTTTCCTTGGGCCCCAGTTGAACCCGTTGCTCCTGTTATTCCTTGAAGTCCAGTAGAACCTGTCACTCCTGTTATCCCTTGTACTCCAGTTAAACCTGTCACTCCTGCTATTCCTTGCACTCCAGTTGATCCCGTTGCTCCTGTTATTCCTTGCGCTCCAGTCGATCCCGTTGCTCCTGTTATTCCTTGCACTCCAGTCGGACCCGTTGCTCCTGTTATCCCTTGCACCCCAGTTGAACCTGTCATTCCTGTTATTCCTTGCACTCCAGTTGATCCCGTTGCTCCTGTTATTCCTTGAATTCCAGTTGGACCCGTTGCTCCTGTTATTCCTTGTACTCCAGTCGGACCCGTTGCTCCTAGTATTCCTTGCACTCCAGTTGAACCTGCTACTCCTGGTATTCCTTGCACTCCAGTTGATCCCGTTGCTCCTGTTATTCCTTGAAATCCAGTCGGACCCGTTGCTCCTGGTATTCCTTGCACTCCAGTTGATCCCGTTGCTCCTGTTATTCCTTGCACTCCAGTCGGACCCGTTGCTCCTGTTATTCCTTGAAGTCCAGTAGAACCTGTCACTCCAGTTGATCCCGTTGCTCCTGTTATTCCCTGGGCTCCAATTCTCCCCTCTATTATTTGCAAGCCGTTTGAACCCGCCTCTATTATTAACCCTTGGAAACCTGTCGAACCAGGTAATCCTGTTTTTCCTCGATAACCTATCTCACCATCACCTGTTTCTCCTCTTAATCCTTCTTGAAAGTTATTAAAACTCATTAGATCACCCCCCTCCCTTTTTTCATAATATTTTTATTAGAATAAATGAAATAGACATAGCACTAGACTTATATAAACTTCCTTCCTCATATTGTTTAGAATCAGCTCCTAAGAAAAATTGTTCATTCACTCATCACAATAAATTGTTCAATTATTTACTCTTTTGATTCAGACATATTCTTTAATATTTCTTGTAATTAATGCTAATGTAAAAATACAAATTATTTTATTACAATTATGGGGGATACTTCGAATGATTCAGTTTGAATTACATAACGCACTATGGCTTTTCGTTATTGTTTTTATGCTTCATGATTTTGAAGAAATAATAACTGTTGAGAACTGGTCTCAGAAAACAAATTATCTAGTTAAAAACACTAATAATAAATTGAAACTACTAATTTGGAAGTTTTGGAATATCAATTCACATTCATTTGCTAAAAGAGATGTATTTATTTTTCTAGTAACTTCAAGTATTGTATTTTTAAAAGTTCAATTTATAGATGCTAATTGGACAGCAGCATTATTTATATCTTTTTTATGTTTCGTTCTCTTCCATAATCTTGTGCATATCATACAAACAATTATTTTAAAGACATATACTCCTGGTCTTTATTCAGCTGTTTTTCTTGTTACCCCTTATACAGTCTATCTTTTAACCAGGTTAATTTAATTAATTCATCCAGATAATAAACTTTGTACTGTATGGGCGATTTACGAGTTCTATGGTATTTCCATCTAACCTTACAGCACATTTCCTTTCAAATATTTACTTGACTTACCTGCGTAAATTACTAATTCGTTCAAGTTCTCTTTGATTCTAACTCCCTATATGTTTGTTCTCCTTTGTCCAAAGCTTTTTTATGAAAGTAAGATCCATACGAAAAATTACAAGGTGAATAAACATAAAATGACCAGTATCTCATTTATAAAAAGAGAGTCCTGGTCATTTTGTATATGGTCAATCCATTTTTCTACAATTCAATTACGTCTAAATGATAGAGCGACATCACGTTATTTTCATTACAAATTATTTGTGAAACTACGAAGTAAAGTCATAGATTACTTTCTTTTATTTTTCCCAAGTTTCTCGTTTCCACGTTTAAAATTCCCTGTAATTTTAGCTAACAATAACTGTACTGCTGTTTGATTGTCTTCAACTTCTTTGATTCTTGCGATAAGACGCTCGGCCTCCCTATCCTTTACAATTTTAATCTGTTTACCTTCATAATCTATTACTACCGTTCCTTTTTTCGTTATTTGATAAGCAAACGGTTCTTCGCTTAATCTGTTGCGTTCATCTATTTCGCTCACTACACCATCTCCCTAATTCTTTTCGTTTCAACTAGTATATTCAAAAAATTCTATTGGTCCACTTGTTTTCTTTTTCTTCTCAATATGTATATGGTGTATGCAATAATGATTTAATTGCAAACCGTTAGAGGTTAACTCAAACTGAGTTGTAATGGTGGCTTATCTCATACCATTGCTGCACATTTTCTTTCTTATACGAACAAGCCATTCGAGGGTATAACCCCATTCTTAGTTGAGCATGAAACGACACTGTGGCTTTTTTATTTTTCAATCTATTTTCTCAGGCTATGAACTATACAAACAACGCTATCACGACATATTAATAGAAATGTAAAGCTAATTTAGCCTTACACCTCCGAGTTTTGTAACTAAGGGTCACTCCTATCCCAAGTGACCCTTTTTATAGTTTCCTTACTCAAAATGTTCATTAATATTTAAATGACACAATTTCTGTAATAGAGCTTGTTACTTATTCTTTTGTTTTAAAGAATCTAATTTTAATTGGAGTATAATTTTAATAGCTCAGGTATTGGCAAACTATTAGCATCGTCTATTTTAATAAAATATGGTAATTGCCATTTCTGTGTTGCTATCGCTTGTTTGCTAGTGGGAGTTTCCCAACTAGGATAAACTCTAATTGCCATTTTCCCCTTTGTATTAGCGGTTTTAAGGATGTTTTGTTTTAAAAGAACCTCTTTCGGAAAAACAAATTGGCCAAAATCACCATTATCATTAAAAGTGTTTATTACCAATAAATCAGTGGCATTGTCAAATGAAAATGCTTGGTTTTTGTTAGCTTCATCCTTTTCCCAAAAAGAAACAAACTGTCCTATCTTGGTTGGTGTAATTTTTGCGACTCTAAATCTAACCAATTTAGAATTCAACTGAAATATCCCAGCCCCATAATCTGAATTTTGAGTTTCTTCACATATGTTTTTTATTGTTAAATCATTAGGTTCATAAAGTAATTCATTTACATATGTTAACGTCTTATTAAATTTATTCATAGTTATTCTCCTTATCTCATACTACGATATACTAGTATATCATCCGCGGACTTATCACCGTAATTGTTCAGTAAATATTTCTATTCCCCGATGTATTTTTATGATATGTACTTTCTAGGAATGGGGGAAGATTTTTTCAATGAGAAGCAATTCACTATCAAGGTTCAAAGCCTTTGCTAAAAAATTAAAACAAAATTTATTTGTACTTTACTTGTCTTATAAAGATTCAGGGAACCCCAAGGTATGCAAAGCTTGTGGCAATGATTATAGTTGCTTATGCTTTTAGCCCAATAGAATTAATTCCAGATTTTATTCCTATTCTAGGGTATCTTGTTGATTTGATAATTGTACCTTTGGGAATTATCTTAGCTTTAAAATTAATTCCACCACATGTGATTGAGAATCATAAAGAAGCTGCAGAAGAGTTAAAACAATCTAAAAAACCAAAAATTGGTTTGTTGGTATTCTTTTTATAATTGTTTGGATTATCTTTGCAGTTTGGATTAGTAAAATGATTATTCATCATATTCAAAGGATTGTTCAGCAAGACTTCCTAACTATGTTATCATTTTGAAATCTACCAACCCAGGTATCAGGAGGTATCAGGATGACTCTAAAGATTGTTAAAACTCTTTTATCTATCTTGTGTTCATGTATTATTTGGGCTTTTGGTCAGCTAGCACTACTCTAAAAATTGTTTTTTTCTTTATTATGATCCTCTTTATTTATGAAGTAGGTGTTGAAACTGGAAAGAGGCATAAGAACAGGGTCTAACAAGAAAATTCTATTTAATTCAAATATCCCAAAGCTAAAACTAGCACGAATGTTCGCATTCAGTTATAATTAGCTTATCTTAATATAAAAGGAGTCTTGCCTTATGAGTCAAAGAGTTGCCTATTATGATATTGCACCTGATGGTATGAAAATTATGATGGATATGGAAAAATACACTAAGAAGTCTACAATTAATCGAGCAACTAGGGAACTTATCAAAATTAGAGTCTCTCAAATTAATGGATGTGCTTACTGCATAGACATTCATACATCCGATGCTCGTAAAATGGGTGAAACCGAACAGCGTATTTATTGTTTAAATGCTTGGAATGAATGTACTTTTTATACACTTGAAGAAAAAGTTGCGCTAGAATTATCTGAACATATCACTTTAATTCCTACTAAAAGAGTTCCGGATGATCTATATAAGCGGGTCCGTGAATACTATGATGAGCAACAGTATGTTGACCTTGTTCTAATCATCAATCAGATCAACAGTTGGAATAGAATTTCTATTGCAATGGGGAATACAGCAACTGAAAAATAATAACTTTTAAACGAACATCTCAAGGTGTTCGTTTTTCTTTAGGCTGTTTTCTAAAAGATTGTTGCTATTAAAACATAAAGACAGATTAAATCTACAAAGACGAATCCAATTTGAACAATCTTTTTTCAAATTGGATTCGTCTTAATTAGATTAGAGTATTTTTTAATCAAACTTTACTTCAAAGTTACACCTGGTACATTGCATTTTCTTTCTGATACGATCTTCAAATTGTTTATTAAGTTTCAAACTTCCGATAAAAGAAAATACCTTCAATTATATACCTTTGAAAGCTTCAGTTTGTTCTTTGATTCCTTTTTCTGCAGCAAATCTCTCAATACTAGATGCACCAAAGAATCCAACAATCCCATCTACTCTTTCAATAATATAAGCAGCGTCTTCCGGTTCTGCGATTGGACCTCCATGGCAAATTGCTAATATTTCAGGATTTATAGACTTACCAGCACTAATAATTTTTTGAATTCGATCAACACAGTCATCTAAAGTTAATGCAGTTTGTGCACCAATCGTACCTTTAGTTGTTAATCCCATGTGGGCCACTAAAATATCTGCACCCGCTTCAGTCATTTTCTTTGCTTGCTCTTCATCGAAGACATATGGTGTAGTTAGTAAATCTAATTCATGTGCTTTTCTAATCATATCTACTTCTAAATCATAGCCCATTCCTGTTTCCTCTAAATTTTGACGAAAAACACCGTCAATTAAACCAACTGTAGGAAAGTTTTGAACGCCACTGAACCCTTGATCTTTCAGCTGCTTTAAGAAAACTTCCATCACTTTAAAAGGGTCAGTTCCATTAACACCAGCTAGTACTGGAGTATCCTTTACAACGGGTAATACCTCATTACCCATTTCAACAACAATCTGGTTGGCATCACCATACGATAATAATCCAGCTAAGGAACCACGACCAGCCATTCTATAACGGCCAGAATTATAGACAATTAGCATGTCGGCTCCACCGGCTTCACTACTTTTAGCTGTAATTCCTGTACCAGCACCAACACCTAACAGAATATTACCTTGTTTAATTTCTTCTTTAAAACGATTTAATATTTCTTGTCTCTGTAACATGATCGCTTTCCCTCTCTTTATTCTCTATTAATTCAATTAATTTCTTCGTTGCAGCTAATGCAAACTCTTGACTATTAATATCCGCATTGATTTCTATCATTTCCACTTTGCTTTGGTCAACATTTTTTCTTAATGTATCAAATAACATTCTGTCTTCTTCTAAACCATAGAAAGGCTGCCCTTCAACATCAAGACC
This sequence comes from Lysinibacillus sp. NPDC056232, assembly GCF_042267565.1. NCBI lineage: Bacteria > Bacillati > Bacillota > Bacilli > Caryophanales > Bacillaceae > Lysinibacillus > Lysinibacillus sp. NPDC056232. The sequence continues at coordinate 9,246 of NZ_JBHJTF010000020.1, forward strand.
TGAGAGCCCTTTTAGCGGTAAAAATAATGCTGTATTTCCATTAGCTAAAGCTAATTTTTCTGCAATTATTTCTCCTATTTGCTTGTTCTCTTCAACAGATGTGCGCATTAAAGTAACTGTTGGATTATGCTTATAAAATTTTCTACCTTTAAATTTCTCAGGAACAGAATCAAATGGACCAAAGTTAACCATATCTATTGCACCCACTGATACAACTTGAGGAATTTGTTTTTTGGAGGCTGCTTCTAAACGATTCGGTCCAGCTTTCAATACACCTCCAATTAACTCATCAGCCCATTCAGTGGTCGTTATGTCAAGGACACCATCTATAAATCCATTAGCTATTAAATTCTCCATTGTACGACCACCAACACCTGTTGCATGGAAAATTAATACTTCATATCCTTTGGCTTCTAAAAAATCTTTAGCCTGATTAATACAAGGTGTTGTCAGTCCAAACATAGTTGCAGCAATAAGAGGCTTCTTTTTCACGATCGTTTTATTGTCAAAGTTCAGCATACCTGCTATCGCAAATACTGCATTCGTAAATATTTTAGTCGAAATTATATTTAAACCAGCAACGTCTACTATCGATGGAATCATAATGATGTCACTAGTACCTACATACGGCTCCGTATTACCAGAAGCAACTGTAGAAACCATCACTTTTGGAACACCTATTGGTAATGCTCTCAAACCAGTTGATACGATAGATGACCCTCCAGTACCTCCAAAGGAAAGTACACCGTCAAATTTACCTTCTTCATACAGTTTCGGCAAAAGCACTTCCATGCCTTTTGCAAGAACTGCGGTTGCATTTGCTCGATCTCTTTTTCCTGCAATGTCCTGTATATCTTCTTCGGCTGCAGCTGCTACTTCAGCATTTGATACGTCAGGCTCAAATGCTGGGTTAAAAACACCTGTATGAATCGTGAAAGTATTGAAACCTAACGATTCAATCAACCCTTTTACATACAAATATTCTTTTCCTTTTGAATCAAATGTTCCTGCCAAAGCAATTGTTTTCATATCAACTCTCTCCCTTCTTGATCTATCAATTATTCCTCGGCATAATTGCGTCCGGAATCGGCTTGGTGCTTAGGCCTGCAGATGTTTTTTTGCGCGAAAGCGTAGCGGCAGCGGCAACAACACGAGGGCCGACACGATGTCGGTCATTTCGGTAATGCCGCATTTTACCTATGCAGGTTAGTTAACCGTTTTCGCATGGATGCGATGTCCTATGTGAACTCCTTTCCGATTCGGTGACATCCGCCGGAGGCTTTAACATCAAATAATCATTTAAGAAAGCGGTTTCATTTATACCTCCATTTCATGATAACGTTTTCTATTAGGAGAGTTAATGTGTTTTTGTTCTATAAAATTGTCTCTTTGTTATTTTTTAAATAGTTTTTAGGTGACACACCTTTATATTTTTTAAATATTTTACTAAATTGAGTATAATCCGGATAACCTACCATTTCGGCGATATTATTTAGCGGTATTTTTTCAAATCTCAGTATTTCGATTGCGCGATTAAGCCGAAACTTAATAAGATATTCAGTAAATGAAATACCCATCTCTTTTTTAAATAATGTGCTTAAATAAGAGCGAGACAAATTTAATATTTCCGCCACTTCATTCAACGAAATTTCGTCCATATAATGTAAGCTGATATACTTCTTTGTAAAATTAATATAATCATCTCGGCTACCTAAACCATCAGTAATTTTACCGATTAATTCATCCAACTGAAAGTCGTTCGTTTGCTTAAATGATTTCGTAATATGTATAAGAGCTTGTTCATTTGGAATCCTTTCAAAAACGGAACCTCCGATGTAACCCATAATAGTAGTATCATCGTACATATACTGAACATCTATTGGTTTATTAACTGGACCTCCATAAATCATGTTTATAATGTTTGGATTCAGTTCATTACATCTATTAAAAATATTTACAGCCATCCTTTTGGCAGCCTGTAAAGATAAAATCTTTTTAGCGCCTAGTGATCCCCCATTCGTTAAACCTAAGTGAACACAAATAATATCTGCACCCGCTTCTACCATACTTATAGCTTGCTCCTCGTTAAATACAAAAGCTACAGTAAACAAACCTTTTTCACTAGCGATACGAATAGCTTCTATCTCTTTTTCATATGTAATCCCTTGTTCTTCTAAAGCTTCTCTAAAAAGCCCATCTACTAGACCAATACTTGGATAATTATTAATGCCCGCAAATCCTTTTTTCTGAATTAAATCGATATAGCTATCTAATTCAATTGTTGGATCTGTTGCACATAATCCAAAACAAATAGGAATTTTTTTTATCATTGGAATGATTTCTTTACATGCAAAATCCATAACAACTTCATTACTATTTGCATACGGTAAGAAACCTGCTAATGAACTTACCCCCATTAATCTGAATCGTCCTGAATTTAGAGCTAAAATAAAATCAGCGCCACCTTGTTCTGCATATTTAGCTGTCATTCCAGAACCTGCTGCAACACCTAAAATATATCTATTTTTATTAATTTGTTTATTCATATGATTTTTTATTTCATACTTCTGATTTAATTTGTCCTCCATTTTATTTTCACCCCTACTAACATTGTTTAGTTTTCAGTTATTTAATCATTCTTCTCTTTTAGTGTAATGTATATTATCTCTTATACCAAAGCTATATCTACAGATTTCCTAACTTCAAAAAACTCGCCTAAATCTCCCATAACCTTTTTACATCGACCAATTCTTGCCCATTGAATTCCATTCTGTATATGTCTGGCTTTGTTGTATGTAATAAAAAATTCAAATCAAATCTACTATCATAAAACCCCATCATTAAAGTCATTACAGCCCCATGTGTGCCAATTACTACTTTTTGACCTTGATATGTGTATACTATTTTTTTCAAAACTTTTATAGCGCGTTTCTGGCAGTCAGCATTTGACTCGCCTCCCTCTAAAGCATAGGTTGGTTCAGAAAATGACTTTTGTAATAAAGGGAATAATTCCTTGTCAGAGATTCGCTTATCTCCCGCAATAAATATTTGCTCTTTTAGATCTTCAAATACAATGACCTCTTTTTCTATTTGTTCAGCTACTTTCTGAACAGTTAAGATCGAACGACTATACGGGCTTGAGATAACCGTATCAATGCCCTCTTTTTGTAGAATATCAGTTATTCGTTGAGCGTCTAATCTACCTTTTCCAGTTAATTCTCTCGTTCTCTCATTTCCGTCTTTTGGTGAATCCCCATGACGTACCATATATATGAATGTTTTCATAATGCCTCCTAAAATCGAATTTTTGACCTAAACCATTTTTGTGACGAAGTTAAAAATCCATATTGCTCTGAAGAACTTCTACTGTTCATCTTCTGAAATCGGTAAGACTGTAGAATATTTAACTTCTCGTAAAGATAAATTCGTTTGAATACGGGATATGCCCATTCTATTTAATTTTCTAATAAAGCTATCTAATTCTTTTCGATCTCTAATAATGACCTTTAAAAGATAATCATACTCTCCTGTTAAACAATGACATTCTAATATTTCGGTCATTGTTTTCAAAGTATTTTCCAACGCTTCTAATTCCTTAGCTTGATGAATATTGGTACTCATGAAAACATAGCACAGTAAATCGAATCCCAGTTTCTCAGGATTTAAAATCGCTACTTGTTTGTCAATAAATCCTTCACTTTCTAAACGTTTTATCCTTGTATGGGTTGCCGGCGGAGACAAATTTACACGTCTCGCTATTTCTGCATTACTTATCTGAACCTCTCTCTGCAAAATATCTAGTATTTGAGTATCAACACTATCTAATAATTTTCTTTCAACATCTCTCATGCAATTTTCTCTCCTTTTTTTATTCGAAATTATAGCCACATTCGACAGCTATTATTAATTTTATTCTGCAAAATTCCATTTTTCTTTCTATTGTTTTGATTTTCATTAACCTTACAAAATATTATACTGTCAAAAAAGCAAAAGTGTTATGATTCTTTTATTAAATGTAACTTGATTGTACGTAAGACAATCAAAGGAGAGATAGTGATTTGACGAATGTCTATGTTTTATTAATGCTTGTAACTAGTATACTTTGGGGTGGCAATTTTGTAGTGGCCAAATCTCTTGTGGATCATGCCTCTCCCTTAACATTGACGAGCTTAAGGTGGCTCATTGCCATTGCGGCCCTTCTTCCAATGGTATGGTGGAAAGAGAAAAAACTGCTTCCCTCTCGAGCTGCCCTTCTCCCTTTATTTTTAATGGGCATAACAGGTGTGGTATTGTTCAATATCTTTCAATTTTTAGCATTAGAAAGAACTACGTCGACGAATGTTGGTCTCATTTCAACATTAAATACCATTTCTATTGCGTTTTTTTCATTTGTTTTTCTAAAAGAAAAGATAAATAGATTTCAGGTACTTTCATTGTTATTTTCGTTATTTGGTGTTCTTCTCGTACTGTCAAAGGGGAATATCAAGTTATTATTGTCTTTTCATTTTAATTTAGGTGATTTATGGATGATTGCAGCTGTATGTGTATGGGGAATTTATTCCGTTTGTAGTAAATGGGCATTAAAAACTACCTCGCCACTAATGTCTACTTTGTATTCAGGAATATTTGGACTTCTTATCCTATTGCCGTTTAATCTTAAGGATTTTACCATTTCCAATGTGAATCATTCTTTTATACTATCGCTTTTATATACAGGGCTTATTTCCACTGTTGTTTGTATGGTACTGTGGAGCATTGGTATTCAAAAATTAGGGGCAACAACATCCGGTGTTTTCCTTAATTTTAATCCGATTTTCACGGCACTTTTAGCGTTTTTATTTTTAGGAGAAAGCATCTCTTGGACTCAAGGGATTGGGGGATTGATTGTTATTATAGGCTGTTATTTATTTTCACATTTTAAGTCAAACACAAACTATTTGAATACGTCCCTTTCAAGTGAAAAAATGTCAACAAAATTTGTTGACACTCGTAAATTACAGTGAATTATATTTTTTCACTTGTAAAGGAATAGATAATACATATAAATCTACAGCATATGTAGTAATCGTAATCCCTTTACCTTCTTCAGTAAATTTTGCTTGAAGAAAACGTTCCGAAACTTTTCTTTTCCCCCATCTTTTAGGGAACCATTCAAATCCTAACAACATAAAATTTATCACCCTTTATTATTTTATTTTATAAGACCAAGACGCATTTTGAACTGCATCCCAGTAAGTACGAACTAACAATTGGGAGGCAGTTTATTTTATGAGCGCCTTTTAAAAAGATCTCGTATTTTTTGGGAATTATTTTCATTTTAAAATAAAGTTTAATAAATTTCAAAAAGGATTTGGCGCTTAATCATTTTATGAATGTTCACCTTCTTGTTGATAATGAAGCTATTCCTTTCTCCTTTTGTCTTAGTGCATGGTTTATACTTTATAGAAGATGTATAATGAGTCCTAACCAATGTTCTGCTATTGAAACTTTAGTGGCAGAAAATAAATTGTACGAGGTGAATCAAAGATGGGAAATTGTTGTAGTAGCCCTAAAAAAAATAGTAATGAAAACACGATTATTTGTCCTTCTTGCAAAAATAAAGCTAAAAACATACAACTAATAACAATAAAATCAATGATTAAACCATCTGTATTAGGATCAATAAATGCTATGGAAAATCACTATTTTTGTTCTACCAAAGATTGTCATGTCGTTTATTTTGATACGAGTAATAAGGAGTACACTCTTCCTGATATAAAGGTAACTGTGCATCAAAAGGATGACACATTCAGTACACCGGTTTGTTATTGTTTTGATTGGACGAAAGACAAAATTAAACACTATGTTGAAAATGAACTGACGCCTAATCCGTTAGACCATATTCGTGCAAATATAAAAGAAAACCGTTGTGGCTGCGAGGTAAACAATCCTCAAGGTAGTTGTTGTTTAGGGAATGTTACGAAATACATTAAAGGTCTAGCCTAAATAGGAATAAAAAGAGGTCCTAAAATCCTGGTAAAACAGGTGTTTTAGGACCATTTTATTGATCGTAAAATTGCTAATTTATCCTCCCTTCACAACAGTTTAATCTACCAATTGATTAAACTTTTCTGTAGGGAAATCTACTCCTAATTCCTCCATTTGTTTTTTGGCTTTCTCAATTAATTTTGTTGCCTCTTTTTTAGTTTCATCATCCAAATTCGCGAATCTTCCGCCTTTTTCATTATGGGTTGGAAGGGTTACTCCAAGGTCTTTTAGTTGTTTATTCGCTTCTTCCTGAGTTAAAGAACCCTCTTTAACTTGTTTCATAATTTCCTGTACCTTTGTTTTTGTTTCAGCATCTATATTCGCAAATTTATCGCCTTTTTCATTATGGATTGGAAGGGATACTCCAAGGTCTTTCAGTTTTGTATTCACTTCCTCCTGAGTTAAAGAACCCTCTTTAACTTGTTTCATAATTTCTTGTACCTTTGTTTTTGTTTCAGCATCTAAATTCGCGAATTTATCGCCTTTTTCAATATGGGTTGGAAGAGATATACCAAGGTCTTTCAGTTTTGTATTCGCTTCCTTCTGGGTAAATGCACCGTCTTTAAGTTGTTTCATAATTTCTTGTACTTGTGTTTTTGTTGCGTCATCTAAATTCGCGAATTTATCGCCTTTTTCATTATGCTTTGAAGATAATGACACCCCTAAGTTAGCTAATTCATTCCTTAGATTATTTAAAATTTCATCAACTTTTTGTTGTGTTTCAGCATCCAAATTTTTGTATTTATCTACATTTACTGTTTCCTTTTGATTTGTAGCTGCGAGAGTTGGGATTGTTGTACCGCCAAATATCCCTAGTGATAAGGCTCCTGTCATAGCATAAATCGAAATTTTACTTCTTATTTTCATTCTTATTCACTCCTTGAATTAGTGTAACGAGGTATTTACCCCTAAACTTAGATTTAACTAAGCTGTATCTACACTATATCGACGAAATGTGTCAGCAGGATGTCAAAGGACAGAAACTTTATAAAACGTATTATAAGTCAATTCCACAAAAGCCCTTCTACGCAAAAATACTAAAAATTATGTTTCGTAAAAGCCATTTTTATTGAAATCGCACCATTTTTGTATCTTCTCTACTGAATGTACTTGCAGATGATTCATAATTTCTTTTGCAAATTCCAATGTAGCAGTCCCGTTTGCTGTTATGTAATCATCAGCGTTGACACATTGTTTCTATAACGGAATATTCCTATTAAGATGACTTTCGATATCTTTACCCTATTTGTTCAGTCTGCGTTTTTTTCCAATAAGTGTTTGGTCCATTACATGTTAAAGTTGCATGTTTCGGTACCTGTTTCATAATTAGAAGAAGATTTAGTAAATCAACTGACGATCCCATTGCGTTTAATATGACCAAGAACTTTAATGTCGTTGTTAATAGTCCAAATACACTTAAAATTAGTGGCAAAATTATTGAAAGTATTATAAAAGGAGCAACCGTAATGAAGATATATCTTGATTTTGAAATCTCTTCTTCCGTAATGACAAAAGCCCCGAACAGAGTAAGCCCTACAGAAGTTTTTTCTGATTTCATAAAATTAGGAATGAACATCACATGAAGTAATTCGTGAATGATCATTAATAAGACTAGCCACAAAATAATACTAAAGTTAATGGTTAAAGTTATTGCACCAGATGAAAATCCAAAATCACTCAAAAAAATACTGGAGAAAATATTTATTACCCCAATAGAAATCATTGAAGCGATAATCATTAAAGGGATCGATAACAATATAGCACTTATTAAATTCTTAGGTTCTTTCATCGGAATCCAACCATTTTTAATTAATTCTACATGTAAGTTTGGGTCACTTTTGGGTAATTTGTTTAGTAATTTCATTAAACCCCTCCATTACGATCTATTGATTTTTAACAATTTCACTTAATTGAAATATGCCTTCTTTAATTTTATCGAGCGAAGCATACCCGTAGGAGATTCGTATAAATAATCCTGATTTTTCGGCATAAATACTACCAGGATTTAGAAGAATATTATTGGATAATGCTTTCTCAAATAGCCTTTTCACTTTAAATTCAGGCTTTATTTTAACCCATATGAACAATCCACCTTTTGGGATGTCCCACGTAGCGTATGGACTCAAGTATTTTTCCAGTGCATCTAAAGCAACTTTTCTACGAATTTTAAGTTGTTCTCTTACTTTATCAAGGTGATCATCATAGAGATTACTTGATAACCACTCTGCTGCCACAAGCTGGGAAAGAGTACTTGATCCATAATCGGATTGCATTTTTAAATCTGCTAATCGATTAATGACTGACTCCGAACCAACTACCCACCCAATTCGTAATCCTGGACTAAGGGTTTTGGATAAACTTCCAACATACAATACATTTCCATAATGATCCATTGCTTTCAGTGGCTTAGGTGGTGGATTGTCAATCCATAAATCACGGTACACATCATCTTCTATAACTGGCAGTTGCTCTCTTTCACAGTATGCAATTAATTTCTCTCGTCTCTCTTCTTGCATTAAGGCACCTGTTGGATTGTGGAAGGTAGGAATCGTATATAAAATATTCTTTCCTTTTTCATTTATTGGATAGATGGAATCTATGATGATCCCCTCATTGTCCATCGTTAACCCTTGCAACTCCATCCCCGCAGACTCAAATACTGTCAATGAGTAAAGGTAGGACGGCATTTCTAACAATACCGTTGAACCTCTTTTCAGGAGTCCAATTGAAATTAGATGTACAGCTTGGAGCGCACCAGAAACGACAAGGATTGACGACGGAGATGCTTCAATTCCTCTTACCTTCAAATAATCACTAATGGCTTGGCGTAATTTTATATTTCCTTTTGGCTCTTCATAGCCAAAAGTGGTCAATTGATTCGAAACCTTTTGAACAACGGATTTCATCTCTTCTAAAGGGAACATCTCTGGTGATAACTCCCCTTTACTCAATTGAATTAGATTCGCATTCGATTCCGCTTCGTTAATCTCCTGAACCATAGAAACGCTAGGTTTATGAATGCCTAAAGTGACATTTTCATTCCAGTTCGTCGAGGATTTTGCCCCCATCAAAGTCCACGTATTATTGGTGACAACAGTTTCCTTCCCTGCTTTGCCTTCAATGAGTCCTTCTGCCATTAGTTCCTCTAATGCGGTTATGACTGTACTACGGTTAACCTCAAACAGGTTTGCCAGATTACGTTGACTCGGTATAGGACTGCCGATCGCCCACTCCCCCTTCGCAATTTTCTCTTTTATAAAATCAATAATCAATTGGTATTTTGGCTTTTTCATATGTACTCCTTATTGTTCAATTATGCCTTGGCATAATTGTGTCCGGAATCGGCTTTGTGCTTGCACAAAGAACTCTTTTCCGATTCCGTGACATCCGCCGGAGGCTTTAACTTATTTTAGCGGTTGTTTGATACCCGCTGAAATAAGTTAAACTGGTTGGTTATTTTCATTTTAACCTGTTGGAGAAATTTTACCAAAATCCTATTAATATTGAAAACATAAATTTAATTGGTTGGATAAAGAGGTGTATTCATGTTAAAAACATTAGATCTTAAGATTATTTCAGCTCATTTCATAACAATCCTTTTATGGGCATCTGCTTTTCCAGGAATACGAGTGGCATTGACGGCATATTCGCCTGAGCATATTTCACTTTTACGATTATTAGTCGGCTCATTTATATTAATAATCATAGCAGTTATCAAAAAAACTCCTTTACCTGCGTTAAAAGATATCCCCATTATTTTATTACTTGGCTTTTTAGGTTTCACCGTGTATCAAGTAGCACTAAATTACGGAGAGCAAACGATTAGTGCGGGGGTTGCAAGTTTACTTGTTTCCACAACCCCTATATTCACCGCCTTGTTAGCTGTATTCTTTTATCGTGAGAAGCTTGGATTATGGGGATGGGTAGGTTCACTTGTTGGTTTTTGTGGTGTAGCATTTATTTCTGTAGGAGGTTCAACTGAAGACTTTGCTTTTAATACTGGGATTATCCTAGTTTTAGTAGCATCTCTTTCCGAAAGTATATACTTTGTTTTTCAACGTCGTTATCTAGAAAAATACGGGGCTCTTCCCTTCACGATGTACGCAATTTGGTCAGGTACTATTTTTATGTTACTATTCTCGCCAGGCCTACGTGAAGCCATTATGGATGCGCCGTTAAATGCAACATTCGTCACTTTGTATCTTGGCATTTTCCCAACAATCATTCCCTATTTTATGCTAGCCTATGTTACATCACGAACAGGAGCAGCTGAAGCTACGAGTACACTTTATTTAACTTCTGTTTTTGCATTTCTTATCGCATGGATCTGGCTTGGTGAGGTACCACATTTTTCTGCCATTACAGGTGGCTTGATTACTTTAGTAGGTGTATTTATTGCAAACATAAAGAAAGAAGATATTTTGAAAGAAGATAAGAATGCTCAGAGTTTAAACTAACTGGCTCGATTGAATAATTGCTTCATTGATCTTTACAGACTGTTGACAACAGGAATTAGTGTAGTTATCGTTCTATACCTGTTGTCCATTTTTCAATCTTTTTAAGAAGCAATTTCTAACATTGTAGATGATGCTTGATCGTTGGAACATATTGCATTAATAACACCTTTTCGCTCTATTCTCTATTTAACTATCAGAAACGTCGAGAATCATTAGGCATTTAGTTGCCCATCTCGATTGCTCTCAAAGCGCATAAAAAAAACCTTCCACAATAGATGTGAAAGGCAATCAGCGATTTCTATAGCATTTCTACCCAAAAACTCACTTGAAATAAAAATTCATCGCGTTTTGATAAAGAATTTTCTCAGCTGACGTTGCATCAAATAATTCTTGAATCAGTTCAATATCTGCATAAGCAAATGGTCTTTTTGCTCGTGTGGACGGTAAGTCTGTACCGAACATTAGCGCTTCGGGATTAACTGTATAAATAGACTTCAAAGCATGTTGTACATCGAGCTCCACACGACCAAATCCTGTCGCCTTTACTCGTACACCTTTTTCTACGAGGCGCAACAAATGAGGTAAACCTTCCTCGGATAATCCTAAATGATCAATTGAAATCGCCGGTAAGTTTTCAATCGATGGTGCAATTTCAGGCAAATTTTTTGCGTCTATATATAATTCACTATGCCAGCCAGTTAAATCATAAACACGTCTCGCTAAGTAATCGAGTTTCGATAAATCTTCGGAGCCGCCACGCTTCACATTGAATCGTAGTGCACGTACACCTCTGTTATGTAAATCCATAATCTCATCATCTGTCACCGAAAATGGTAGCTGCGTAACACCACAAAATGCAGACCCCATTTTCTCTAAAGCATTCACTAAGTAAGCTTGGTCAAAACCTTGAAAGGAACCTGATACAATTGCCCCACCTACAATAGGATAAGTCGCTGTTTCTTTTTGATAATCTTCTACAACAAAGCTTGGTGGTACATATCCTTGATTTTCAGTAATCGGAAAATCAAAATCAATAATGTGAAAATGTGCATCAAAAATTCTCATCTTTCCTGCCTCCTTTCTATTACGTTATCAAACAAAGAACATAAAGAAAATTTATGATTTTTTATGTAAATTCATAATTTTTTCTTATCAAATAGAACGTCCAAATCGTTAAAGTCTTGCAAAAATCCTATCTTGAGTCAAAACAAAATATAATTCCTTATAAGAAATACCTTAAAGCATTGCTTCCTGATGTAATTAACGCTATAAAACCTGCCACCATGATCCATATTGCATAGCGATTCTCTTCTTGTTTTCTCTTACTTATCCAAAATAATATTATGCTAATTACTAATAAAACCACACCCAAAACTGCACCTATACTAATGCCTATAATCATTCCCATTTCTAGTTGCCTTCTCTCTTTTCATTTTTTATTGTAAGTACAAATATTCATTACTAATACCGTTTTACCATACTTCAAGCTACATCGCATCCTCGTTTTCAATATTACGAATACCTAGATACGCAATTATTACGCCCACAGCTGCAAGCCCTAATTGAAGTGGAATGAAGGTCACCAATGAGACTGCAGGATTATAAGAACAAGCAATCGCTACTACGAGTAGAGATGAACCAATAGTTGCCGGAACAGAATGATTACGCATCCCAAAATACAATGGAATTAAGCTTGTTCCTGTTGCGGCAATAGCAAAAGGTATTATGTTTATGACTTCTCCAATAAACTGGTTTGCAGTTATTGAAAATGGAACGATAGGAAAATAAAAATTAATGATCGAAAAAAGACCAGCTACAACGATATTTGACAACATCATAGTCATTAAGGTTAAAACAGCGATCAAGGCCAGTTTACTAGCAATCAATTTCTTACGACTAACCGGATAAGTGAACATAATCAAAATGGTTCTGTTTTTATATTCTTCAATAACTAGTTTCGCAATTAATACCGAGGCAAACACAATAAACGTTGCCCTCACACTAGCACCAATCATTACATAAACATCTTGATACGTTGAAATGGGTATATCCCCTTCTCTTTGTGCAATATAAATAACGAAACACACTATTGCTGTTATAACGATGTTTGCGATAATTGCACCTTTTACATACCAACCTAATTTAAATTTCTTCATTTCCAGCTTTAATAGATGTAGCATAGCACCATTTCTCCTCCTCGGTTTGTTATTGCATGATAATATAAACAACACTCACTATGTTAAATATTGGTACGTCATAACCATTCCAGTATTTATCAATTAATAAACGTAATAAAATAATAGCTAAAATAATAGTCAATGTTGTTTTAATAAGAATATCTAATACTGGCATTAGTCCACTTCCAACTTTAAATCCCCACGGCACAAGATCAACTGGAAAGGAGGTCGCCAGAATACAAATGATTATTCTTATAAAGTATTTAGATAATTGATATTTTTTCCACCCTAGTTCCATCAGTTTAAGCATGGATTCTCTCTCCGTTCGTTCATTTAAGAAATGCTCCTCTAAAGAGCTATGTATTTTTTATTACTTTCAATCTCAATATCATTCATAAGTGTTTTTTCAAAGTGCTGACATTAATCGATATCTTTTCAGTACTCTATCCAATAAAGTAATAGAATTTCACCCTTCTCCACATACATGTTTACACTTAAAACGACCCCTTTCATGTACTTTAATTGTACGAATCGATCATCTCTTTTTTCTTACTCATTCCTTACAAATTTATTAATTAAAAACTGCACCCCAATTATTAGAAATTAACTAATAATTGAGGTGCAGTTCAATTAGCTTTATTGATTTTTATTGTTACAAGTCATCAACAAAAAAAGCTAGGCTCACAAAAAAATTGTGAATACCTAGCTGTTTTTATGCGTGTTCATTTGTTAACCATGACACTACTAGTTTAGCATATTATTCTAACAAATTCCACAAAAACCACAAAATGTATTTTCTATATTGTGATTAATGGTATCAATGTTTGAATTCTTCAACCAAACTTGAAAGCTTCATGAGCGTTTTCCAATTGCGGACAGTCGCTGGAATCTCAAGTTTTTTTAGATTATTGCCTAGTTTGGAATTTCGAATGCTGTCATAAAATAAAAGATACACATCTCTTCCACTTATGACACTGCGTTCTCTTTCGTTTGTAAAGGTTAAAAATTGGTCACTATTGACCTTCGAAGGAGCTGTCGGCAACAAAGCAACATGCAAACATTCCCCTTTACATGATTGCTCCGCTTCCGAAATCTCCTGATCTGAAAAAGGGGATTGACTAACAATCCGCTGTATTTCCTCTGCTGTCCTAATGACAACAACGCTAGATACTCCAAAATCCGCTTTAATTTTATCGTGTATTTTCGTTTGCAAAAGCTCCTCAGTTTCGTCTGATTCAAAAAGGATGTTTCCACTTTGGATATATGTCTTCACATTATGTAATCCAAGCTGCCCAAGAGAACTTCTTAATTCTGCCATGATGATTTTATTATGCCCGCCTACATTAATTCCTCTAAGTAGCGCAATGTAAATGGTCATACTATCCCGCCTTTCTATATACATTTTATTTACTAAAAATAGCTACATCCTTATATTGCTGTAAAGGCTTATCCTCTAGAAAATCAATAATCATCTCATTAAAAATATCTCTGGACATCGTACTTAATGGATCGAATGCATTTTTGAATAATGCTAGTTTTGCATTTTGAATATGGTTAAAAATAATTCGGGATCCTTTCCCTTCATCAACACCTGTTATAACTTTTCCTTCGCCGCCCATTACAAGTGTAGGTGACTTTATTCGATACAATTGATCAGTATGAGTTGGAAATGGTGCCTTTTTCATCGCAAGTAACATCTTCTTATCAATCGAAAAAGACTCTCTTAAAATACGTTGAGTATAAGGATCCCCTTTATACAATTTCATCATGAGATTTATTATTGTGTGGTATGGAAGTAAACTAAATATAAAATTTGATATCGTCAGTACCCAGCTAGCCGCGACTGTGGGCATCTCGCTATAACTATTAGAGACTACAAGCTTATCTACGTAAGTTGGGTATTTTATTGCAAGTAGAGTAGCCAATTGACCACCTTGCGATACACCGACGACATGAATTTTGCTAATTCCTAGTACATCCAAAAAATATTTGATATCCTCCACAATGATATGGTGATCATATTTATTATTCGGGAATTCCTTTGTTGTATCACCATGTCCTCTATAATCTGGCATAATCATTTGATAGTGTGTAGAAAATGCTTCAATTTGAGGCTCCCACATTTTCCATGATGCCCGCTCCCATGCAAAAACAATATAGGCGTCCCTTGACCTCTAATTTCGTAATGGATCGTGATATTGTTCGCATTAACGTTTGCCATCAAATATCCTCCTACTTTGTATAATTACCTTTTCACGCTTCCCACTGAACTAAAAAATACTCTGTCTGTTGGATAACAAAATTATAGAAGTCATGATACGACAAAAGCGTCACCAAAACCTTTAGGCTGAAAGTTTTCTATACTCAACAGGAGATTTTCAGCCTAGTTTTTAATTACAATATTTAGAGTAGTGATACCCATTAGCGAAGAATGAACCATCCTTTACTCAATAGGGACCAAATTTTTATTTTCGATCCACAATGACATGCAAAATGCTATTTCTATAATAATCATTACCAATGCCAGAATTGCCGGTGAAAATGAAAGGCCAACTACTAAAGCTAAAAATGGAATAATTATCGAGAAAAACATATACACTTTCGAAAGATATAGCCAGCTAAACGGCAGTAAATGAGCACCGAAAATCATGGCAATTACCATAACAAGTTTTTCTGGGATAGTCGGATAAATCCACATAGCAATAAGTAAATAGATAATTTGATTAAAAGAGAATAACATGCCCAGATTTGTAAGCGGGTTTTTCACATTCTTAAAATCAATTTTCATTAATTTAGATAGTATAAAAGCTAAGGGTAAAAGTGGTGCAGTACAACAAAATGTCAAAAGATTTTTCGTTAAGATCGGCAGGTTGGTTATATGTATCACAAATACCAACCCCCAAATAACTATGGAAGCTACTATAAAATGTAATCCTCTTTTTTGTTTGATTGCACAATCCAAACGAATTTCACGCAGATTCATGAGTCTCACTCCTTTACTGCATTTTTTATCCTAGCGTTTAATTCTTTGCTTAATCGCTCGTTCTCATATTTAGCATAAAAGTAAAAAGTAATAATATGAATAGTTAGCGTTATAAGTACAACGATAAACCAGTATGGAACTATGAACAAGTACATTTCTTTAGAAAAGAGCCACACACATGCGAATCCAACGAAAACATTTGCAGCCGTTGATAAAGTACTATTCACAGGGCTACTAAATGTGCCATATTGCCATAAAAATGGATAAATAACTCCAAAAGTGATTGAGCTTAGAAATGAGATAATAGTTAGACTAATTAATTATTAGAATTAAGTATTACGTGTGCTTCATCTTTTGGAAGATTTTTATCATAGAAAAATAGTGTTTTCATTCTAACTCCTTTCTTAATTTAAAAATATCAAAGTAGTATGAAATAAGCAGCAAAAATTCACTTTGATGCACAGTATTTTATTTTGTTACATTACTTGACAGGGGTATCTTAACTACATAAAAATAGTAACTGAAATCAATCTTTTTTTGGTATAGCAAAAACCCTCTCACTTTTTTAAGTGATAGGGTTTTTATTTGTTTCTCACTTTATAGGGTAAATACCAAGGACCATTAGAATTTTACTTATCTATACGAATCATGTGTAGGTTGAAACAAGCCTTCTTCTGAATTTCTAACAACAGAAAAGTGTTCGACATTGTAATGACCATGAAGAGTATGATTATGATGCTTAATAATTTGTTCTGCACTTAAAACATCACTGTCCGCAGTTGAATGCCCATCACCAACTAACGTAACATCCAAACCACTAATAGTCGCAGTTCTTACTGCACTATCGATACAGTGCTGCGTCGAGCAGCCCATCACAACAACATGTTTAATATCTTGAGATTGTAAATGATTTAGCAGTTCAGTCCCATGGAAACAATTCGATGCTTTTTTATCGAAAATCTTAACTTCCGTAGGTACATTAATGCCATTATGAATATCGAATCCTTGCCCTTTACCTTCAGCTACATCGAGATCCCTTACAAAGACGACTGGAACATTGGATTTTCTTGCTTTTTCAATAACTAAATTGATATTTTTAATAAGCAGTTCTTTATTAAAAACAGCTCTTTCTTCCTCGTTGCCATCGATTAAATCTTGCTGAGCATCAATAATAAGTAATGCTTGATTCAAATAATTTTCCCCTTTCAATATGAGGAAACGCTATATAATATTTTAGTTAGACGGTTTCCCCTTTTTGTTTATCACGCTAACATAATTTTTAATCATAATATCTACCCCAAAATTGTCATTTAAGACTAATTAATTTTATCATATTTTCCAATAAAAGGTAGCATATGAAATGAAACAATTCACTAATTTTTGGTACTATTACAATCTTTAAGTATATAATCCATACATTGAATAGTGTCATCGATGCGTTGTTTTTTCGAATTACAATAGCGTATATTGGAGCCTTCTCGAATACTGATGGCTTCGTTAATAATTTTGTGAAATTCTTCTGGTAAATGATGTATTGCATATTTACATGCATCAACTTTTGAAACAATATCGTTTTCTTCTAATGTGTAAAATTGCCGTAAAACACCTGTTATTGACCACTCTACTTCTAAATCAACTAATTTATTTGGTATTAAGAATGCTTTATATTTTTTTATTTTTTGCAATCTATTCGACCAATAACTGTTCATATTTTCTAAAACATAATCATTAAGCACTCTTTCATCTACATTGAAGTTATATGTAGCTACATCTGATCCTAGAATGGTGATTCCTTTATTGTTTAAAATCCACCATGTAATTGGGTTAATATCATCGTTACCCCAATTTATTTTGCCTTCATTTACCTTTAAACAGCCTTTTACCTCACTCTGTTTCTTTCCAACATCCTCAACAAGTATATAACTTCCATCCATCCCTACATTCTTATATTTTCGATTTAATTCTTTATGAAGGTCGGATATAACTTTCGCATCTTCTTCTGTTAAGGTTCTGTTTACAACTGTAATAAAATCGATATCACTAGAACCGTTTATGTATGCGTTTAGAGCAATGGAGCCATGTAAATAGAACCCTTCCAGTGTATTAGGCATTTCATTTTGAAATAGGGTTATATATTCATTTAAAACTTTTTGAACCGGAATAGGAACTCTAGAATCCATAAAAACACTCCTTTTAATCTGATCAATACAATATTAACAAAATGCTTTCTATATTTTCCATTATTTGTTGATATTAATGCGGTTATCATCTAAATGTAGGGTTCATTTCTGTTCCGACTAGGCACTTTCTTGGGGGCGTCCAGTCTTCATTCCAATCAACTTACATACATAACATACGTTTTAGACAAAGGTTATCTCTACTTTTGATTAGAACAAATCTATTCGAATCCAGCTCTGTTGTCATATCGGAGTATCTTTTAAAAATTCATTGGGTATTCTAGGGATTAGATAAGGAGTGGGAGAATTTGTACACAAGTTATTTACAAGTAGTTGTTCAAACGATTATTAGTTTTTTTGTTCTGCTGACACTTACGAGGTTTTTAGGTAAAAAACAACTAAGTCACTTAACCTTCTTTAACTACGTAACTGGTATTACAATTGGTTCAATGGCAGCCAATATGGTAGTTTTAAAAACAATTGTATACACAAAATTTTTAGTAAGCTTAATTGTTTGGTGTGCGCTTACTACTTTAATTAGTTACATCGCTATGAAATCCGGAAAAGCAAGAACATTACTTGATGGACAACCGACAATTGTTATTAAAAAAGGGAAAATAGATAGAAAAGCTTTAGCAAACACTAAAATTAATATTGATGACCTTACGATGATGATTAGACAATATCAAGTTTTTTCAATTACAGAAATTGACTATGCTATATTAGAACCCAATGGCATGCTTAGTATTCTTAAAAAACCTGAATTTCAAAGCCCACAAAAGATGGATTTAAAAATTGCTCCTTCATCCCCGGCTTTTATCCCTATTGAAATCATCACTGATGGGAAGCTATTGAAACGAAATTTATTGGAAGTTGGAAAAAGTAAAGAATGGCTGGATAACGAATTAAAAAAAGCAAAAATACAATCAATCGAAGAAGTTTTTTATGCAGAAATTCAACCGAATGGTAAAATATTTATCCAAAAATTTGATTAAGGAAATTTCCATATCCAGTTGCTTCCCAGTACTAAAAAATTGACAAAAAAATCTATTTATGCAATAATTTACTTTTATTATATTTATTTGTACAATAGGATTCTCCTGGCCAGGGGGAATCCTATTTTTTTTGAAGGAGTGTATTTGCATGAACAAAGGTGAATCCAGTTTAACTTCATTAATCTCAGCTTTTGCCAGAGCTTATCACAGTCAATTCGATACCCCTATAATTTTTGATGACTACCTTGCAAAAGAATTAATCACACCAAAAGAGTTCCATGACATTCAAACAAATATGGTACAAGGCATCCAGTTTTTTAACAAAGAAATCGCAGAAAAACTAAATGGACAAACTGAAGAGCTATTAAAATGGATTGTGCAAACTCAACTCTCTCCTACTCCCTTAGCACGTGCAGCATATTGTGAAAAAGTTTTGCTAAATGAAGTCATGTTAGGTTTACAGCAATATGTCATACTCGGAGCAGGGTTAGATACGTTTGGCTTAAGACACTCTGAACTTGAAAACATGTTGGAAATCTTCGAAATTGATCACCCTGCAACATAGGAATTTAAAAAGAAAAGAATGGCTGAAGTTAATCTAAAGCTTCCTAGTAATGTACATTTCGTTTCGATGGATTTCACAAAAAAGTTTGCAACTCAAAATTTATTGGATAGCGGCTTTGACAATAAAAAAACTTTCTTTAGTCTATTAGGCGTTTCCTATTATTTAACGAAAGAGGAAACTTCAAGCTTACTTGATCATTTATTTGCCAATGTACCATCAGGAAGTTCCATCATATTTGATTATGCAGATGAAAAACTATTTAAAGAAAGTGGAATTTCAAATCGTGTTGATAACATGGTGAAAATGGCTGCAGCAAGTGGTGAACCGATGAGATCGTGCTTTACTTATGAAGAACTGGAAAAAATGTTAGAAAACTCAGGACTGCTTATTTATGAACATCTTTCGCCAGATACAATTAATGAGCTTTATTTTGACAATCGAAAAGATTATCTAACAGCCTTTGAAACGATTCATTACGTTCATGCTGTAAAAAAATAAGTTAAGTTCGGAGGAATCTAATGAAATTTTATCAATTGTCTAAAGAGAATGGCAAAAACATAACACAATTTAGGTCAAATTTTATTATGTCTCGTATTATCAACACTGAAACATCAGCTAGTATCGGGTGCATGTATTTAGAAGAAAACGATGTTATTGGCTATCATCAAGCTGTAGTTCCCCAGCTTCTCTTAATTATAGAGGGCGAAGGATTTGTAAGAAATGAACAGGAGCAATATTTTCAAGTCAAGCCTGGAGATGCAGTATTTTGGGAAAAGGGTGAATGGCATGAAACTAAAACGGATAAAGGATTAACTGGCATCGTGATAGAATCTGAGCAATTAAATCCGGCAGTTTTTATGCCTTTAAAATAAGTTACTAATATTTTTAAACTATTTCTCAGGCAATTAACTATGCAAAAATAACATTCTTAGCATATTTTAGTAATGTAAATTGGTTTAGTCTTACACCTCCGAGGCTTGTTACTAAGGGTCACTTATATTAATAAGTGGCCCTCTATAAATTTACTGTTCAAGAAATAGTGTTTCCATATAGTTTATTGACAAACTCCTAGTGTAAAATCAAAGAATTTTCCAACGCTAAAATAATTTTCTGGGAAATTTAGTGGAATCGGAATAAATATTGCTTCTACTCCTTGCCATGCTTATTTTCCCTCCCCGTATTTTACTTTAAAAGCAGGACTCAGCTCACTCCACACATCAAATTTATTTCCGTCTAAATCGTAAAAAACAAAATTTCTTCCCGCATGCCCCCTATTTTCAACTTCTCCAACTCTAATTCCTTTATCTCTAAAATTTTTATGAATAGTCTCTAATGCACTTAATCCATCAACCTCAAAGGTAATCGAAAAATGTTCTATGCCGTAGCAATCAATGAAATTTGAGCTTTGATTGTTCATTGATCTAACAAGAAAAATACTTTGATTGGCAAAATTAAGAATAGCCTTATCGGTATCTACGTAACTGCACTCTGCTCCCAACTTACTTACATACCACTCACATGACAGTTCTACATTGCTGACTGGAATATAAGTAGTTCCTATTCTAATTAACGTTTCACTCATCTAATCGCCCTCTCCAATGTCTTTAATGAATTATTCTATTTCTAGCTTTTATATCCCTTCTGACCAGTTCTACAATTTCTAAGTTCCCCACAAATGCGCAATGGTGAGGTCTGCAAAGTTGCATTTGTCTACAATCTGAAATGACCAGACTCAATTTTAAGTTCTGGTCATTTCATTTTTTACTTTTATAATTATTGGTCACTATACTTGAATGTTTTTAAGGAAATGATAAGTGTCAAAGCTAAGCAACCCAATAAAAGGAGTAAAGATTCTCCCCATGTACTAAAGTTATTTAGAAATGCGGCTTTAATTCCATTTAAAAACCATTCAAATGGATTTACTAGACTAATCATTTGTATAAGATTTGGTGCCTTTTCCATTGTAAAAAATGCATTACTACAAAGTAGCATTGGTATCATCAGTACATTTGCAGTCATACTTAGATGTCCCTCGTTTTTCACGAGACTTGAAATAAAAAAGCTTAAAAAGACAAAACTTAATGAAGCTATAAGAATAATCGGGGTCATATATAAGAGGATATTAAAAGAAAAATTTAGTTGATTGATAACGATAGCGAATAAAAGCACGATATAAGATAAAATAATCGCTACTATAGCCCATGCACTAGCAATACTGACGATATATCTCCATAAAGGCATTGGTGTTGCGTGAAGTAAATTATAAACGCCTCTTTTTCTTTGCGATAACGCTATAAAAGCAGTGGTCATAAATGAATAAAAAAATACACTAACAGAAATAATTCCTTCTACATAATTTCCTGCATAGCTCGGTAAAAATATCCTTAACGCAACAATCGCAGCAAATGGCATTAATATTGACCAAAAGAGTAAATACATATCCTTTATGCTAGATTTCAAATTTAATACGAAAATAGCTTTCATCTTCTCGCTCCTCACTTCGTTAATTCAAAAAATAATTCTTCTAAATTTTGAGTTTGATAGCGCTCCATTAAAGCATCAGGTGAGTCATTTGCCATTATTTTTCCACGATGCATAATCAACACTCTGTCAGCTACATTCATTACCTCCAACATATCGTGGGTAGAAAATAAAACTGTAACGCCGGTATCTTTTAAACGTTTAATGATCTGTTGAATTTCTCTTTGACCTCTAGGATCCAATCCAGCAGAAGGTTCATCCAAAATTACTAATTTAGGATGATGCAAAGTTGTCACGATAATTGCTAGCCGTTTTTGTTGTCCTAATGACAATTTGATGGCAGGCGTTTTTTTGACCTGCAATAAATCAAAAGCGGCAAGTTTTTCTTCAATTTCATTTTTTGTTAGCGAAATTCCATAAAATGCCCCGAATAATTTTACATTATCCTCTACAGAATAACCTTCGAAAAAAGGGGTTGATTGAAGCTGCGTACCTATTTCCTTTTTGTAATCAGATGTCCAGTACTCAATCGTTCCACTGTCCTGAGGAATAATGCCAAGAAGCATACCGATCGTTGTTGTTTTCCCAGCACCATTTGAGCCCACTAAAGCTATTATCTCCCCCTCTTGAATGTCAACATTTATATGATCAACGACACACCTAGCTTTATAATTTTTCGTTAATTGACTAGCACTAATGAGTTTTTTCATTTTTTCTCCCCTTACTTAACATTGTATATTCAACATTGAATATATAGCTATTTTTTAACTCCCTCATTCGAGAGAGTTACTTTTTTTCATAATTTCAATAGCTTGATGTACAAATTTGGATTGTACTTTTACAATTTCTAGCATATTATCAAATGCTAGCTGTGTTAATGCTGGCAGTTCTCCTTGCACAGCAATCAATTTCGCTTCATAGCCAGCATTGATCGCCTTTTCTTCTTGTTCCAAAATTATTTTCTGCTTTTCTAATGCATCCACCGCTTTAGCTTTTGGCAGTTTAAATGCAAAGGATACACCAGAATACAATGTTGTAGGATAAACTACAGAGGATTTTTCAAGCGCCTCGATAATTAATTCTTGCTCATGCGATCTGCCCTTTTCAGTAATTTGGTAAATTGCTTTTTGTCTGTGACCCGTGGATTCAATACTAGCCACCTCTATATAGCCATCTTTTTCAAGCTTCTTTAAAGCATTATAGATAGAGCCGATTAGCACACCACCCCATCGTTCAGCGTCACTTAATTCAAGCATTACTTTAATATCATAGCCTGTCATTGGTTTTAGCCCCAACATAGCAAGAACTAATAGCCTTGTCATAATAATCACCTTTTTATATTCAACGTTGAATAAATTGAATATAACAATTCTTATTTTTTTTGTCAATAGGCTTAATAATTATTGTTGAAATGTTTTAAAAAAACTAAAAATACTACAATAACGTATTTTATGATAAAATGAATTATATTGCACCATCAAAGGGCATAAACCAATTCAGGCTGTAGCAAATTTATTTGCTACAGCTTTTCATATTTATGATAAAAATCTTCAACAGTAATGGATTTTATTTCATCACTAATTCAGAAATTTGCTGTGATTAGGTAAAGCAATCTGCTCGAATTCATTTGCTAACTTATACAAATTTCTAGTAAGCTCTTCCCCCTTCATTGGTAATCCATGTCCTGTAATAGCAACTGAAGGTTTTAGAGCCTCTAATTTTTTTACAGAATCCCAAGCAGCTTGCCAATCTGTCGTGAAATATCGTGGCGGTCCGCTAATTTCCTTTTTTTGTAGCAACACTTTGTAGAGCGACTCTTGTTTAACCGTAACAAATGCATCTCCAACAATTAACGCTCGATCCTCTTCGCGAAATAAAGATATATGCCCTGGCGTATGACCCGGAGTATGAATCCAACGAAAACCATCCATAAATGGAATACTTCCATCAAAAGGGAGTGCCTCAACGTTGTTTCCTAAGTTAATGGCTTCATTCGGAAAAAATGATGACATTTTTGCTAGTAAGCCACCATTTACACTAGAATCAGGTTCAGGATAATTTTTTATATCAGTTAAATAAGGTAATTCTAAAGAATGTGCATAAACCGGCATACCCCAGTGTTCAATTAAATCGATTATCGCCCCAACATGATCAAAGTGACCGTGCGTCAAAATTAACGCTTTAGGTCGACTATTTGTTCCAAATCTCTCCTCGGCTATTGAAATAATATTATGTGCACTTTTTGGCATACCAGCATCCACTAATACAAATTCACTCTTATGAGGTTCACCGTAAAGTACAATATTAACAATTTGAATCGTATGCTGGTATAAATCAGGTAATACTTCAATACCATCTCCGCTCCAAATTGAAGTTGCTGGAATATATTTAAAGTCACTCCCATAATTCATATCTTTATGCATGGAAAACCCTTCTTCCTCATTGAATTGTAAACAATCATATTTTTCCTTTATACAGTTAAAATATAGCAAGAAAAAAATGGATAATAATTCAAAACTAGCGCAACAGTTATAGTATATTTAATGGATTTACGTTCTCATGCAATTTCTTCTTCACACGATAAGATGTTATAACCTTCCCTGTTCGCTAGCTATATGTTTAAACATATATTTTTCCATAGCATCTTTTGAATTCACTATTAAACAGAAACGACCTATAAGCATTAATTAACAGTCCCCTTTCATTAGTTCCTTTCAAACGCTCGTGCCAAAGCCTTTACGCCTACAATGTCATCCTTACTTCCGTTGAAAAGTAATAAAATAGTCTCATTGTATAAAACTACCTGCAAATGTATAATTTTACTGTCTTTTGTTCGAAGTAAGTGATTTTGATTTTTACTTCGCCCGATTAAAGCACGGAAAGGAACGTGGTAGTTTGAAGATTGTAGGAATAATTATAGGAGTTGTGGTTTTACTTATTGTTGGTTTAATTATTGCGAGCAAGCGAATCGTGAAAAACGCTAAAAAATCACAGTTAGAAATGGAGTCGGTTAACCCTTTATCGAAAGAAAAACAGCATTTGCTTGCCTACGGTGCCAATCTAGCTCTTTATCGGTCTGAGTCGCCTCGGATACTGCCGGTGAAGGTAGATCATGAAACTTTGAAAGAAGGTCTTTCTTCTAACTGGGACGTTAATAATCCAGAGGAGGCTGTAGAGACCCTAGAATGGCTACTTATGGAAGGGCATCGTGCAAGGTATGATGAGTTCCTTAATTCATTGAAAGCTGGCCAGTCTTTTACAGAGGAAGAAGTGGGCAAATCGCAGAAGTGCTACGAATCTGCGCAAGAAGTAATGATGAAGCAGCTTTCCTTTGCAAAATCAGACTATGACCGTGTGGACACTATTGCCGCCTGGGATTTCGACCGAGCTGTAAATATTGCAAGATGGAGCTACATAGTTGGTTATATAACCGAAGAACAGGCATGGGGCTATATAACGCGAGCAGCTGATGCCGGCAGCCATATCTTCCAATCTTGGAAGGACTATCTTATATCATTTGCATTTGGCCGAGCCATTGCTTACGAGGGTGACATTTACGACATCATTTGGAGTGGAAAGGAATTGTTGAATGAAAAAGATTCGATCTGGAATGAATTTAGCATTCAGCGATCAACGGCACAGGATTCCAATAACTTAACATTGGACAAGGTTTGATGGCATTAAAAAACCTGCTAGATATTTAGCTACTTTCTTAGCTAAAATCTAGCAGGTTTATTTATTTACGAACAGCTTCAAATGTAATTAATGAATGCTCTTTTGAAGGCTTCTTGTTATAAACATATTCAGCGGAGCAAGTAATATCAGAAAAACCTAAGCTTATTAATATGTGTTGGAATTCTTCTATTCCGTACCATCGTACCGGGAATCTTTGTAATTCTGTATCTATTAATTTACCATTTCTCCATTTTTCATATTTTAAAACGGTTAGCGTATATTGATCGACCCAGTTCATTTCAACGGCTTTTCTTTCTAATGAAATTCCTTCCTCTTTTGAAATTTCATAGTAGGATGAAGAAATTTCCCCTGTTCGCCAGTCTGTAGGTAAAAGCAAGTCTACAATTATGCGACCTCCAGGTATCAAATGATTATACATACATTTTAATGCATCCATTGCATCTTTTGAATTTTCTATTAAACATAACGAACCTGTCGGCATAACAATCGCTTCATATTTTATGTCTAATGAGAAATTGCTCAAGTTACCTTCATATAGATTTGGCTTGAATCCTCTTTCTTTACAACGTTTTCTGCATAAATCTAACATTTCAGGTGAATAGTCGATTCCCTCAACATTATATCCCTTTTCAAGTAAAGGAATTAAGAAGCGTCCAGAGCCAACTCCCGCTTCAAGCACTTTTCCCGTAGTTCCTTTTAATCGTTCAATATAATATTCAATATCCCCACCAATAGAATATCCTACTGGTTTTGTTAAATCATAAAGTTCTGTACATAATGGACCGTAATTACTATACAATGCAATTCCTCCGATTATTTGCAGAAGAATCTATTCGATTTTCACTTAGTTCTTCCACACCTTATTTTTGTTTGATGGAAAAATAGAGCTGACTTTCATAATAAATCACTCACTTTCAGTATAATATAGTAAAATTATACATAATTACATCAAATTGCACAATGTAGTTATTTTATTACTAATCAGCATAAGTGAGGATGAAATTTGTTGATTTAAAGTGGATACTGGCAAGGAGAATTTTACTACCTTTTTGTGCTTAATAAAAATTAGGAGAGGATACTATGAAAATAGACAAAGTGTTTGCAGAGTTCCCTTTATTAAGCTCTGAAAATCTAGTGCTGAAAAAAATTGAAGCTGCACATTTACAGGAAGTTTTTGCGATCTATGATAATGAAAAAGTATTTGAATATTGTGGGATGATCCCTAAACATAATATCCAAACAGTTGGTAAAATGATTGGTCATTTTGACAGGGATTATCAGAAGAAAAGCAGAGTCAAATGGGGCATTTTTCAAAAGTCACACAGCGAGCAATTAGTAGGCATTATAGAAGCAATGGATTTTAATCAAAAAGTGAATATGGTGACGATTGGTTACTTTTTAGCAGAGGACTATTGGGGTAAGGGCCTTGCATCCGATTCGGTAAACATACTTGTCAAATTTTTAGTTGAGGAAGTTCATATAAATCGAATACAGGCCGAAGTAATGCCATTAAACGAAGCATCTAAAAAGGTTCTTCTGAAAAATGGTTTTTTAAAAGAAGGGCTATTAAGACAAGCGACTTTTTGGTCTGGTACAGGTGTTGTAGATTTAGAAATATACGTTTTGCTTAAAGATGAGTACAACGATAAAAAATTGTGTAATCTTCATGAACGGTTGTGTCTTTTAATAGCTAGTTTCACCTATTTCAAATGTTTAGAAAGACATCATTCTTGCTGACACCATTTATGAGATAATTAAATTAATGAATGATATCAACACGCCGAAAGAGTGATACTATTGACACATGAGCATAAACCTATCAACTTGCAATACCGTAACATGCGAATAGCTTATTTGATAGTTATTGTTATTACCATTTTATTGGGGTTATCCTCCAGAAAATGGAGTGCCCTACTCCCGTCATTTATAGCGCAGAACGCTGGGGACATGCTATGGGCTATGATGGTCTATTTTGGATTTCGATTGTTGCTAGTACGTAAAAGTACCCTCACAGCTATTTGGCTCAGTTTTTTGTTTAGCTTCGGCATTGAATTTAGTCAGTTGTATCAGGAAGATTGGATTAATCAGATTCGTGGTACAACGCTCGGGGCTTTGATACTTGGCAAAGGTTTTCTTATAGAGGATTTGGTTCGATATACAGCAGGTATCATAATCGTTACTGTTTTAGATACGATGGCACTTAAGTTCACTTTTCAAAGTTAAAGAAAAATCGCTAGGGAATTAATAAAATTCTCTAGCGATTTTGTATTTGGGGTTATAAATTAATGAACCTTATTTTAAATGATCAATCTTTATTACAAAGCCATATGAGTAACTGGTCATCGTTCTTTTCTATTCATTAATCCAATTAATTAATTCCCTATCAAAAGTATTTGGTTCTTCAAACATTGGGTTATGGCCGCTTTTTTCAAAAATGACCTTCGTCACATTTTCAAATGAATCATCAATTACATCCCAGAGCGAAACAGGAGCGACTAAATAATCATACCTTCCTAACCCTACAAAAATAGGTTTATCTACGTGAGCCAATGATTGGATTAAATTTCGTTCAGCAAAAGCTACACCCCAAAGGTAATCAATAGCTTCCATATTTGTATAGACGCCATCCCACATATAAGCAGCATCGAACTTATAGTCATAAAAGCTATGCGCCCCCATGCGAATACACATATGCACAAATCGTCTTTCCGGATCATTGTGAATATCATCCTCTAAGAAAGCAATATCATGCTCAAATTGCTTTGTTCGTTCAGCACTGGCAGTCTCATTAAAAAATGAAAAGCTTTGCTGCTGTCTCTCCTGACTGTTTGTCGGTGCTGAATTTAGTAAAATGACCTTCTGAACAAATTGAGGATATTTTTCTGCATATGCCAAGGCCATAAATGCATGTCCAGAATGTCCTAAAATGATAAAATCCTCAAGCTTTAACAATTGTCTTGCTGTTTCGATATCCTCGACAATTTTATCCAAAGTATAATCTTCTTTCTTTAAAACACGAGGTGGCTTCACAAAACCTCTATGATCTAAGAAAATAAATTGAAATTGTTTATATAAATTCTCCGAGAACAAGCGTGGATAATATACACTGCTACCCACTACCAATATAGGCTGCCCTTGTCCCTTCACACAATATTTTAATTCAAATCCTTCATTTAAAATGCTTTGATAATTATTCATCATAATAGTCCTCTTTTCTTTTTATATAGAAGAGCTATCATATAATGCTCCTCTTTCTATCACTCCCCTTCTTTTTTACATTCCCGTGTTTTCTCCATAGAACGTTCCAGCATTCTATCTCACCTCTATTATTATTTTCTATGTATATAAAAGTAGAATTTTCAAAATAGGAATTATTTTCTTAAGTATACAAGAATAATTAAAGAGTTTAAAATTATTAAATATTAAGAAAAAATAGAGAGTTAGAGGATATAAGAACATGGATAAGCGATTACAGCACATCATAACATTAAGAGAGAATGGCCGATTGGAAGAAGCAAATCAATTAATGGTGGCACTAGTTCAAGAAAAGCCTGAAAATGCATACTACCAATTTCAATGTGCCTGGACATATGATTCATTAGGAAAAGAAAAAGAGGCTATCCCCCACTATGAAAAAGCGATTCAATTAGGGCTCAAACCAGAAATTTTACTAGATGCTTATTTAGGATTAGGCAGCACTTATCGTACATTAGGGCAATATGAGCAGGCAAAACGTATTTTTGAACAAGCCATAAGCGAGTTTCCAGAAGCTGAACATTTAAAGGTTTTCTATGCGATAACACTTTATAATCTTGGTGAACATTCAATGGCTGTGGAAACTTTATTAAATACAATAATTCATACTACTAATCATGAAGGCATAAAAGATTACCGCAAAGCCATTAAGTTTTACAGTGATAAGCTAGATCGAACTTGGGAATAACACAATAAAAGCATAAAAGATCAGGCTTCTATTTTGTGAACCTGATCTTTTCTATAGTTGTCTTCCTTTTTGGGTTCTCGATATATCATATAAAGTTCTCGATAAATTCTAGATCTAAGTCGATAAATATAGGATTTCCCTCGATAAATCGACCTATAGAAAGTTTTCATTGAAGCGACTCTATGTATTTCAGTTAATTATGTTTATGAACATTTCATTATACAAGAATCTATGATAAAATAAGAACATACATTCGCCCTCCCTTGATTTTCCACACGGGAATATTTTGTTATAAAAGTAAATTGGGTGCGAGAATACATCTTCAACTATAACATTTAATGTCGGATAATCTGTAGTTGTAACAATAAAAAAAATAACCGTCGCTTTTATTAGCAGCCGTTATTTTAGTCTGTAGACAATCACTTTTCTAATTACATAAATCTGTATGGCTATTGCAAGACCACGTACTGAAATGAATATTCTTAAAGAACTTTAATAGGAGATCCTACTTAAAATGTAGTATCTCCTTCCTTTGTGTTTAAAAAATAGAATACCTTTATTATTTCTACACATTTGGTTCAGCTTCTTTTCATACTAATGATGAGGAACCGTTGATTTTTCACGGAGAGTGGCGACTCCTGCGGGATGAGCTTGCGCTGAAAGCCCCGCAGGAACGTAGTGACGAGGAGAATAATCAATTATGCCTCGGCATAATTGTGTCTGGAATCGGCTTTGTGCTTGCACAAAGAACTCCTTGCCGATTCCGTGACATCCGCCGGAGGCTTCAACTTCTTTCAGCAGGTGTTTGGACACCCTCTGAAAGAAGTTGAAGCCAAGCCCGTGGAAAGCGCCAACTCGGAGTGAAAATCAACCTTTGCTTTTTGATACAAATTATTTATATTTATTCTTTTGTCGACAAGCTGAAATAGCAACCGTTATTTTTTAAAAGTTATAGCGCCTTGGAAGCTTGATGAATTAATGCAGCTACCATTTTATCCATTTGTGCAAAACGATCGTCTTTTGTTTGGCCGTTGACGTATCGACAATAGATTTGCTGACAAATTACAGCTAATTTAAAATAGGCAAATGTAATATAATAATCGATAGCTGAAACATCTCGTCCGCTTTTCTCTGCATATCGGTTAATGAATTCCTGACGTGTATAAAACCCTGGTAAAGTCGTTATTGGTGGTTCTCCAAATGCATATAGCAGCATTTTTGGGTCATCTGCATGCATCCAATAGCTCATGGCTACCCCTAAATCCGCTAATGGGTCCCCTACAGTTGTCATCTCCAAATCAAAAAGCCCAATCATTTCAGTATAATCACTTGAAAACATAGCGTTATTAAGCTTGTAATCATAATGAATAATGGTTGCTTCATGTTCAGAAGGTACATGATCCTTTAACCATTTTGTCAACGCTGCTACTTCAGCATGCTCTGCTGTTTTTGCTTTGTCATAGCGTTCAATCCATCCATATACTTGCCGTTCCATAAATCCTTCTGGCTTCACCATATCCTTTAGTTGCGTTTCCTTATATGGTATTGCATGAAGAGCTACAAGTGAATCAACCATCTTTTCCGAAATGAGACGTCCTAACTCCTCCGTATTTTCAGTGCCAGCTGGGAAATGAGTATCAAGTACGATCCCCTTTTTCCGTTCCATTAGGAAGAAATCACTGCCGATAATATCTCGATCGTCAACGTACACATAAGGTTGTGGTACAGCAGATAAAAATGGATGTAATGCAGATATAATCGTAAACTCACGTTTCATGTCATGCGCTTTTTTGGCGACTGGTCCATGTGGAGGTCGACGCAGAACAACTTCAAATTCGCCTACTTTTAGGCAATAAGTCAAATTTGAATGTCCAGCACTAAACTGTGAAATCTCTAGCTTCCCTTCTGGTAATTCCGGAAATTGACTCTTTAAAAATGAATGTAATTTCACTTCATCAATACGTTCACTTGCCCTTACTTGTATCGTATCCATTGTACCCCTCCTATCAATTATGCCTCGGCATAATTGTTGCTGTCGCTTCGCTTTCGCACAGATAAACAATGCGTCCGGAATCGGCTTTGTGCTTAGGCCTGCATGAGGGCCGACACGATGTCGGTCATTTCGGTAATGCCACAGGACGTGGCGTTTTTACCGATGCAGGTCAGTTAGCCGTTATCGCATGGATGCGATGATTTTAGGCTAACATCCTCTAAGAACTCCTGTCCGATTTCCGTGACATCCGCCGGAGGCTTTAGGCCAACACGATGTTGGTCACTCAGTCGTTGCCACAGGACGTGGCGTTCTTAGACTCAGTTCCTCTATTTCAACAGGTGTTTGGTCACCCACTGAAAAGTAACTTAAATCGGCATTCATCTCACCACCTATAGAGGTGAAAGACTTCTGTAGCTGACGCTTTGCTTTCGCTACAGAAAATAATTGCTGAAATAAGTTAAATGATTGAGCTCATACCGCCATCTACAACTATGACATCCCCCGTAATATAATCTGAGGCAGCTGCGGCTAAAAATAATGCAACGCCTTTTAGGTCATTTTCAGTTCCTAAACGTTTTAACGGCGTCGCGCCCATTAAGTAATCTTGTCCGCGCTCGATTAAGACTTTTGACATTTTGGTTGGGAAAAATCCTGGGGCAATGGCATTCACATTGACGCCATATGGTCCCCATTTTACGGCTAAATCTTTCGTAAGCGTAATGACCGCACCTTTACTTGCGTTATAGCCAATTGTATCCATGAATTCAGGTAATGTACCACCAAGCCCTGCAACCGAAGCGATATTGATAATTTTCCCACTCTTTTGTTCTAGCATTATTTTGCCAACAGCTTGCGTCATTAAAAATGTACCATTGACGTTAACATCGAAAACTTTTTGCCAAGCCTCATATGGCATTTCAACAGCAGGAGTACCCCAAGACGCCCCACTGTTATTGACTAAAATATCAATTTGGCCGAATGTTTCAAGCGTTTTTGACACTACATTCGCGATATCCTCTGGCTTTGTCACATCACAAGCAAGAGCTAATGTTTGGACACCTAAATCAGCTAATTCTTCCGCTACCTCTTCGCATGCCTCAACCTTTCTTGAACAAAGTACAACGTTGGCACCTGCTTCGGCAAAGCCTTGTGCGATTTGAGCGCCAAGACCGCGTCCTCCCCCTGTTACGATGGCCGTTTTCCCCTTTAAACTAAATAAGTCTAATACCGTCATTTAACCAGCTCCTCTTGTTTTTTGGCATGCTTCTTTAGCTCCAGCTTGGCAACTGTATTACGATGCACTTCATCCGGTCCATCTGCTAGTCGTAATGTGCGGGAATTTGCCCATTGTGCTGCAAGCGTCGTATCAGGTCCTACTCCAGCAGCACCGAATGCTTGAATCGCTCGGTCAATCACTCTTAATGCCATATTCGGCGCCACTACTTTAATCATGGCGATTTCTGCTTTCGCCTCTTTATTCCCTACTGTGTCCATCATATACGCTGCCTTAAGCGTTAACAGCCTTGCCTGCTCAATATCAATACGGGATTCCGCAATACGCTCACGCATCACACCTTGGTCTGCGAGTGGTCGATGGAAAGCGTGTCGCTCACTTACACGCACACACATTTCCTCTAATGCACGTTCAGCGGCTCCAATCAGACGCATACAATGATGGATACGACCTGGCCCTAAACGACCTTGGGCAATCGCAAAGCCTTTTCCTTCTCCCCACAATATATTTTCCACAGGTACTCGAACATTTGTAAACGTCACCTCACCGTGTCCTTCAGGTGCGTGATCATAGCCAAATGCAGTTAGCATACGCTCTATTTTTACTCCAGGCGTATCCATCGGCACTAAAATCATCGACTGTTGCTCATGGATAGGTGCTGTAGTATCTTTATGTTTCCCCATAAAAATAGCGATTTTACAGCGAGGATCTCCAGCTCCCGTTGTCCACCACTTATGTCCATTTAAAATATAATAATCACCATCCCGTTCAATACTTGCCTCGATATTTGTTGCATCACTAGACGCAACTGCAGGCTCAGTCATTGCAAAGCAAGAACGTATTTCTCCACGTAATAACGGCTCCAGCCACTGTTTTTTCTGCTGTTCTGAGCCGTAACGCACAAGCACCTCCATATTTCCTGTATCTGGCGCATTGCAATTAAACACTTCAGGAGCCAGTAAAGAGCGTCCCATAATTTCACATAAAGGTGCATATTCTAAATTCGTTAAACCTGCACCGTATTCACTATCTGGCAAAAATAAATTCCATAAACCCGCTTCTTTTGCTTTTTGCTTTAATTCCTCCATAATTGGTGGAATCGCTCCCCAACGATCCTCCATTGCCTCTACCTGTGCAGCAAACACTGCCTCGTTAGGATAAATGTATTGCTCCATAAAATTTGTCAGCTTCTCTTGCAGTTCTACTACTTTTTCGCTATAAGAAAAGTTCATAAAAAAGCCCCCTTTGTTTGAACATCAAAATGCTAAATGAATGAATATTCATTTTTATTCTTACATTAAATGTTACCGCTATATTTCTTGTAAATCAATGTCTATTAAACAAAAATTTGAATTATAGAGAAAATTCATACTTAAGACAGTGTTTTGAGCAGATAGAAAATATCATTACAATAATAAAGCTCAATTCGAAAAATTATTTTGCCATATTATGTGTCATCAAATCAAAATAGCTTCTTTTGATAAAAAATTTTAATGTTCATAGTCGCCTGTTTTTTACTTCTTTACCCATTACCAAAGCGTGGGGTTGATTTCCGTTCCGGCTGGGCGCTTTGTAGCTGCCGCTTTGCTTTCGCTACAGAAAACATTTGCCGCTGACGCTTCGCTTTCGCGCAGAGCAGAGCTTCCTAGGGGCGTCCGATGAGCCTCTTCTTTTTAAAATTGGTAAGTGAAACAAAAAGTAGGATAAAAAAGAGTAACTTCTCATTCAAAGAAGTTACTCTTCTCAATCAAATCAATCTTTAATATTCTAAAGCGTTTTGCCTATATTTATTATATCAGTAAGCAAATCACGAATAGCCAAAGGTAAATGACGTTTTTTTAAATACACCACATACACATTTCGTCGTAAATTGGGACAATCTATTCCTTTTTGGACAATCGTTTTAGCTGTAGGACCTTTTAAATAATTTTCAGGTAGAATGGTAACTCCTAAATTTTCACGAACGAGAGACACAGCCGTTTCAAAACGTTCAATTTCAAATTGGATATTAATGTTTTGGTCAGCCTTTTCAAATGCATCTAAAATGTCATGTCTCGTTTGAAAGCCCTCTGTACTTATAATAAAAGACTCACCACTTAAATCTGAGATCGTCAGCTTTTCTTTCTTCGCTAATGGGTGATTTAATGGTAAAACAGCTACAAGTCGCTCTTCATATAAGCAGTTAACTTCGAGCTCTTCATCATCCATTATCTGATTTGTAATAATTAAATGTGTTTTATAGCTTTTGAGAGATTTTTCGACACGCTTACTTCCTAAAATATCTACTAGATGAATCATCATTTGTGGATACTCTTTTTTATACTCTGTAATCACTTTTGGGAGCCAATGCTTAATCGATTCCATCACGCCGATCGTTATTTCACTTGTGCCACGTACAATGACCTCATCCATTTCTATTTTTAAAACTTCCATGTTTTTCAATATAACGTTTGCTCGTTCATATAAAAGTTCGCCTGCTTCTGTTAATTGAAGGTTTCTCGTATTCCTTTCAAGTAAAGGTGAGCCAATTTCTTGCTCTAATTTTTTAATAGCATTACTTAGAGAAGGCTGAGAAATATGCAGTTTTTCAGCTGCCTTTGAGAAATTCATATGCCCCGCAACTGCTATAAAATATTGCAATTGTTTAATATCCACAACAACATCTCTCCCCATTTATAGTTTAAAGCTATAGATTAATAATAATTATATATTAGCTATTATAATTATGCGAATATATAATTTATTCATAACAATATTTTCAATACAATAATATTGGAAACGGAGTTGACACTGATATGTATTCAATGACAGATCAAAAACAATGGAAAGGTCGTATAGATTCAACTACTAATACGAGTAGTTTTCGTTTACATCAAAAAGTAAAAAGAATTCCTATTAATGATGTAAGTGCTTCAGATCATCAGCATGCCGGAATTGTGGGCTTTATTTGTGATGAAGGTGTACGTCGTAATCAGGGGCGTGTAGGGGCAGCAAGTGCGCCTAATGCTCTGCGTGAATCATTATCTAGCTTACCTTGGGCATTTAATGATGAACAGCAAATTATAGATGTTGGTAACGTTCTTTGTCTTAACCACGCTTTAGAAGAGGCACAGCGTGAGCTCGGTGAAATTGTCAAAACATTGCTAAATAAAAAAATACAATGTGTCGTGCTTGGCGGTGGACATGAAACACTATACGGACACTATTTAGGCGTTCGTGCAGCGTTACCTAAAGATGCGAAAATCGGGATCGTCAATATCGACGCTCATTTTGATTTACGACCATACGATGAGCAACCATCGTCTGGTACAATGTTCCGTCAGATTTTAGAGCAGGATCCACATGCCGACTACTTTGTTTTAGGCATACAACGTTTCGGCAATACAAAAGAATTATTTGATAAAGCCGATGAGTTGCATGTGAATTATGTGTTAGAAGAAAATATGACGCCAGAAAATAATGCGCAAATCATGCCGGATCTTCAGCAATTTATGGATAATCATGATTATATTCTCTTAACGCTCTGTATGGATGTACTAAATGCTGCATTTGCACCGGGTGTTAGTGCTCCATCACCGTTTGGATTAGACCCAAAAACTGTACGCACAATACTTCAAAAAGTAACTTCGCACCCAAATACACATTCTTTTGATATTTGTGAGGTAAATCCTTCACTGGATGAGAACGGACGCACAGTTAAATTAGGTGCTTATTTTGTTTATGAAGCACTTAATAACTTACTTAGTAGACAAGGTACATGATGGAAATTATTCACATTACAGATTTTCCGAACGAGAAAGTCCATGCAGGGTGTAGCCCGTCTTTAGACATGGGATGAAAGTGAGGTCAGACAAGAGGTAACTTTTGCTACCTTAATTGTCTGAAAGGGTGTTAGCTGCCGCCGCACCATGACCGTCTTCCATAGAAACAGCGCCAGCCATCATACCGATGCTGCGGTTATGGTTGCCGGTTTTGCCGGACATGATTTAGGGGCAACACCAAATGCGATGGCCAATATGTCAGCGGTTGTCCAACGTTTCGGTCCATCGAAAAAAGCATTGCTTGTCGTACCAATTGTAGGAGCGTTTTTAATCGACGTATTCGGTATTTCAATTATTATTACGACTATTAATCTATTTAAATAATCAATAAGGCCGTGCAATTGTCTGGATTGACAGTTGCACGGCCTTATTTTTCGCTTATAGATTATTGTAATATTTCACTAACAGTTACAAATTCATAGCCTTGCTTTTGCAAGTAAAGAATTACATTTTCCAAACCATTTGCTGTTGTTTGATGAATATCATGCATTAAAATAATGCTGCCATCTTTCACAGAGGCTTTCACATACGCTAATATTTTATCAGCATTGCGATGCTTCCAATCTAGCGTATCGATAGACCATAGAATAGAAGGCGTCGTAATGACAGAACGAACTTTATCATTCGTTGCACCATATGGTGGACGGAAAACCGTTGGAGATTGACCGATGGCTACATAAATAGCATTGCTAGTTCGATCAACCTCTTGTTTAACATTTGCTGTCGATAAGCCTGTTAACTTTGAATGGTTCCATGTATGATTGCCTATTTCATGGCCAGCCTCATAAACTTTCTTTACGACTGCTGAATTTTTAGAGGCATTTGGCCCAACCATAAAAAATGTTGCCTTAGCATCATATTTCTTTAAAGTCGCTAAAATTTGCGGGGTAACTTTTGCGTCTGGCCCATCATCGAATGTTAAAGCCACACGTTTCTTTTCCCCTTTTGCTACTGGTACACCTTTATTGTACACTTTGTTACCAGGTATTTGGAAATTCACCAACTCTGAGGCTTTCACATAGCCCTTTTGTTCCCCAGCTTCTACATAGGCCCAGCCAACTAGCGTTGTATATTGCTGAACGACTGTTTTATTGGCAATCGTACCAAGAACCTCGCCACTTGGGCTAGCTGTTAAACGAAGCACAGCGCCATTAGCAGCATTTACTCGTTTTTTTGTCGCGACAGGTTTCTTTAAAGAATTTGTTGCAACATAGCCTGTATGATGACCATATTGGACAAATGACCAACCTCCAGGTGCTGATCCATATACAAAGATAATACTGTTTTCATTAAGCAGTCCCGCTTTTTGTGCATTTGGACTAGGATATGTAAATAAAGTTGTTCCACCTTTTTGCGTTACTAAATATTTTTCAGGTGTAATGCTTACTAATGCTGCCGTTTCTACATATCCCTCTAGCTGTTGCACTTTAATTCGAGTCCATTTCTTATTTACAGGTGTAGCTGTTACATAACTACCTTTCGTTATTTGACCGATTTCGGTGCTTTCTACGGAAGGTTCTTCATAAACTGCTGCGTCTTTAGCGACTGATTGAATAACGGATGTACCTTCAGCGTTAGCAGATTCATTATCTACAAACACAAAACTAATTAAAAATGTCAAAATAATTGCAAAGGATAAAAGTTTTTTCATTGTTCTACACCGCCCTTTTCATCATAGATGTCTTTTCTCATGTGCTTTTTCTATTAAAGTATAGAATTCGACTCTAATTATAGATTAATAGATTGTGCCAGGAAATAGTAGGAATCAACTAGTTTTTCAGCCTCCACTACTATCAACTTATTACCATGGTATACGTTTTAACCATTTCGGTAATCAATAGCATTTATGGTAATTTTAAAAATTTCCTGTCTATCTCAAAACCGTATCTCTTGGCAATTGGAACTAAAATTCCGCCCATCTTTGCATTATAAACAAGTGCTTTATTCCTCGAAGTAGATGATGAATACCATTTTAATGCTTCATTGTCATTTTTATAAACGACACGTAACACCTCCCCTCTTTAATGACAATGATCGATCGTATCCCCAAGTATGAATACCGCGTTAGCTATTTTGCCAACTTTCATTAGTCAAAGGCTCCCAAGACGCCTTCTTTTCAGGTACTTGTTCAGTGCACCCTATAAATATGACGGTTGAAACGATTAAAAAGTTGTTATTTTTTCATATTTTTCCCTACAGCGAATCGTACGCTGTCAGAGCATCTTCAATATGGAGTGGTGGTGTCCAGGCCTGCCCAGCCGCATTAGTCGTCACAAAGATATATTGTTTACCATCTTTTTCGATTATAGAGGCTAAGCAAAGACCCGCTTCAGGTGTATAGCCGGTTTTCCCTCCCAATATTGCACCTTCTCCATCTGGTATTTTCGTTAAAAGTGAGCTTGTTATCGTTAATTCATTAGGCACATGAGTACTATAGCTTTTTGAAGTCAAAATTTGATAAAAGGTTGGATTTTCAATAGCATAACGAAACAGCTTGCTAATATCACGTACACTGGAGACATGAGCAGGATCATGTAATCCGCTGGCATTCACAAAATGAGTATCATTCAACCCTAATTCATGCGCTTTATTATTCATTAATGTCACAAATGATTCTTCACTACCTGCAATCGCATTTGCAAGTGTTCCTGTAGCATCCGCCCCAGAGGCAAGCAATGTACCATATAATAAATCCTCTATCGTTACAAAATCTCCTGCCTTAAAGCCAGCCATAGAAGCATTTTGAGCAGTAAATTTAGAAATCGTTTGTGGTTCAACGATTGTTTGCTTCTGCAGATCAGTAGTCGTTTCAATGGCAACAATCGCTGTCATAATTTTCGTTAATGATGCAGGATAGATAGTGTCATCTGCATTTTTTTCGAATAATACATCTCCTTTTTCATTCAGCAACAATGCATTTTTACTATGCAACGAAGGTAGCTCTATTTCCGTTTGTTCCGTTCTGTTATTTGCATAATAAAAATAGAATGTTGCCGCACATATAATACAAAATACGACAAATTTCTTCATAAAAAAACGCCCCCCACACATTATAATAGGAGGCATTTATGAATATTCCTGTAGGAAATTTATGAAGAAATTCTTAAGGTTTGTTAGTCACTAATAAAAATCATCAAAATCTGAACATATTCTTGTGATGGTGTTATTCGCTAATTTAAATAATACATCCTGAGATACTTCTAGCTTCAATGCATCTTCCTTTTTTAAATCCGCATATATTCCTCGTAAAATACGACCTGTTAGACCATGTGAAATAGCAATCACTTTCGGTATATGTTGAATGTCTTCTAGCCAAGCACTCAGTCTGTTCACTACCGAGTCATACGCTTCTCCATTTGGCGCATTAAAATACCAGTTATACACGTCTGTATTATGAAAAAGATTGGGCCAAGAATTTTCAATTTCTTTCGTTGTTAACCCAGCCCACTGTCCCACTGCAACCTCGGTTAAACGATTATCTTT
Source organism: Lysinibacillus sp. NPDC056232 (assembly GCF_042267565.1). Taxonomy (NCBI): domain Bacteria; kingdom Bacillati; phylum Bacillota; class Bacilli; order Caryophanales; family Bacillaceae; genus Lysinibacillus; species Lysinibacillus sp. NPDC056232. Next base: position 49,278 of record NZ_JBHJTF010000020.1, read on the forward strand.
TTCAACATTCTTCACATCATATCCAATTGTTTCACAAATTATTTCCGTGCTTTGCATGGCTCTTCCTAATGGACTCGACACAATTTTCCATTCATTAGGATTTCCAATTAAACTTTTTAGCATTTGAGCGTTTTGTTGTACTTGATGTACACCCAATTCTGTTAATGGAGAATCGAGCTCTCCTTGGTATCGTCCTTGTGTATTAAATTCAGTTTCCCCATGACGGAGTAAGTAAATCGTTTGGTTCAATATTGTTTCCCCCTATAATTTCTCCCTTGCTATAATTAATATTATAAGATACATAGAAAAAATCAAAGAATAAGTGTTTTATCAAGACTTTTTAGCTTCCTCTACTTAATTAAACATGATTCAGGCTGGATAGGACAAAAATTCCAGATAACGATGTTCTCTAGATGAAGAAATTATTGTTGATATTTATTGTAAGTAAACTTATAATAAGTTTACTTACAACAGAAAGCAGGGATTAGTTTATGAAATTTAGTTTTGAACTAGGAGTTAATACTACACCAGACAAAATTTGGCCATTATACGCAAATGTAAATGAATGGTTTAAGTGGGAAGCAGACTTGAAAGATATTTCACTAAATGGTGAATTCGTAAAGGGAAGCACTGGAACAATGGAGCTTGAAGGCCAACCACCAATTGTATTTGAATTGGTAAGTGTTGAAGAAAATAAATGTTTTTGTGATAAAACTTCAATCCCAGGATTAGGAGACCTCTATTTTGATCATAAAATTATCGAAGGTGTTGATCAAAGTATTATTAAACATACAGTTGAATTGAAAAATGCTAAAACTACAGAAGAAAATATTAACTTCTTAAACCAGGTGTTTAGAGACGTACCTATGAGTATAATTTCAATAAAGAAATTGGTTGAAAAATGACCAAATTTCCTTCAAAATTCAAAGACGATTCTTCAGCATCTATTGGTTTTCTATTCATTAGATCGTACAATATTTGGCATAGGGAAATAAAAAAACAATTGAAAGAGGTTGCTCTTACTCATCCTCAATTCGTTGTATTAACAACTTTAGCATATCTAGCACAGAGGAATGAAGATATTAACCAGGCTTTAATTGCCAAAGCTGCTGATATGGATGTAATGACTGTTTCAAGTATTATAAAAAAACTGGAAAACAGTGAATTGGTAGTAAGAAATATCTCTAAAAAAGATCCTAGAGCAAATACAATTTCCCTTACTGAAAAAGGGCAAAATAAATTAGAAATTGCTATTCCATTAGTTGAAAGAATCGACAATATCTTTTTTTCTTCTCTAAATGGTGAGGAAGCTTTCTTTAAGGAAAAATTACTTACATTATCAAACTTTGATTTTAGTTCAGCTGGAGAAAAAAATTATGATTAAATATTGGATTGGTATAGCATCAGAAAATCATGTGAAATATGGGGTTAAAGAAGGCTTTTGTCAATTATGTCATGGTAAAAATGCTCCTTTAAATAGAATGAAAGAAGGAGATTGGATTATTTACTATAGTCCTAAAGAAACCCTAGAAACAAAAGTCCCTTGTCAAAAATTTACGGCAATTGGGAAAGTATTAAGTGGAGTTGCTTATCAAGTAGAATTATATCCTGGATTCATGCCCTACAGGAAAAATGTGAGCTACCTCGAACATATAGTACCCGTTCCGTTATCATTGATTTCAAAAGAACCCTTATGGCAGGAATATCGCTCAAGACTACGATTCGGACACTTTGAAATATCAAAAGAATTATTTGATATTTTAGCTGGTATGATGAAATCATAAAATTCAGAGAGGTTTATCAGTAATTTGCTGATATGCCTCTTTTTAACTTTTTTACTTCTTTTTGTTTCAAGTTTTAGATATTTCATGGCTGGTATAACTGGTCCTCCCTCTCGATTTAGTAGTATATATCTTTTGCCCCCGGCTGATCCAATCTCTATTACCTTCATTTTTCTCTCCGATTCATTAAAAACTATAAGAACTATAAAAATCACACCCTATATAGTATTTAACAAAAAAAGAACAGTAAGCTAACGTAGAAAACGTTAACTACTGCTGTCATTATAGTCTATATAAAACATAATGTACTAAAGAATCGAGCTCGACTTGGTATCGTCCTTGTGTATTGTATTCCGTATCACCATGATGAAGTAAGGAAATCGTTTGATCCATTATTGTTTCCTCCTATAAATTCTCCCTAGTTGTCACTCATTTTAAAACAATAGTATGGTATAGACAAATCCAAAGAACAAACATAATGGACTGTAGATCCAAGTATCGTATTTAGCAAACTGTGAATGTTTTATTTTTTTAAAAAATCCAACATAATTAAAATCACCAATCGCCCGAATAATAAAAACGATAGCACAGACAATACTTCCGATTTTAGATAGGCTATTTGCTTGGAAGCTCTGCAAATAATCACCTTGAACAACGATAATGATACTAGCAATTAGAATAAGAATGGCTACGAATAATGTTCCCCATTTCTTCGGTGTAAATACAGGTTTATGCTCTCCCTCTCTTACCGGGAGAACAGCGGCAGAACCCCATCGACCTCCAAAAGCCCAATACATATGCAAAAAACTGATAAACCAAAGTAATCCCACAGCTACTAATGGCAAAATTGATTTCATATAGTTACCTCCAATTGTCTCAACCCTCAAACATACACTACCGTATGTTATGGTAATAATTTTGTCCCCTCAGGTTCTATAACCATATTAGGGACATTTAAAATCGTGTAATCAATTATGCGTCCGGATTCGGCTTTGTACTTGCACATCTGGCGTTTTTTACAGGATGTGAAGTTCCTAGCCTGAGTCCCTCTATCTCAGCGGATGTTTTTGGTGCGAAAGCGTAGCGACAGCGACAAATGTTTTCTGTGCGAAAGCATAGCGACAGCAACAACGGATGTTTAGTTAACCGCTAAAAGAAGTTAAAAGATCAACCATTTTATCAAGATCAAAATTAGGATTTTCTTCAAACCTTGTCATCCATCCTACATACGTTAAATAGGCAAGTCTCGCTCTATCAATCGATTCAGCGTTGTCTATGCCCTTTTTTTGATACAATTTCGCAACACACGAAATTCTTTGTTCTTCAATATTCACTAAGCGTTCTGCAACAACAGGATCATATTTTGCCCAAGTATAAATACCAATCTCCATTTTTTTATCTCGATTAAAACTAATTTGTAATAGCTGTTCTAATGAGGCATCAGGTTGCTCCATACTTTGAACAATGAGCTTTGTTGCATGTACTTCCCAATAGTCGAGCATAGAATCTAACAGCTCTTGATGGTCATGGAAATAGTGATAAAAGCTCCCTTTACTTATTTTTAGTAATCGAGCAAGTGCTTCGATGCGAACTTTATGTATTCCTTCATTAGCTAATTGTTGTAAGCCTGCTTTTATCCAATCTTCCCTCGTTAATTGCATGTCATCTCTCCAGTAAAATACGGTAGCGTATGTTTTCCAGTTAGATTACTACTACTTTCATTTTTTGTCAATTATTCATTCTGTTTTTTAGGTACTTTAATATTATTGTTGATCGTAATATTTACAGTCATTACCCTTGGTATAATACACGCGCATACTAATATAATAGCTAAAAGCTTTTTCATCTTTACCTCCATTTTTCATTTTATTGATCATATTTATTCTTTTGTACACAGCTGAGGCCAAATTTTATTAATCCTTGGCCTCAATGACAACTTTTCAATTATGCCTCGGCAAAATTGTGTCCGGAATCGGCTGAAAGAAGTTAAAATGTATTATCAAATAGACGTTCTGCTATGCCTAGTAAAATATCTTTCTCTGTAAACTCCATTAATTCTTCTCTCGTAATGTCTTTCTGTTGAATTAGACGATTTGATTGAATGGTTACGAGCTTTTCAAATAAATTTCGGATATAACGACCGTTCGAAAAGTTTGGAATTGATTCAACTGGAATTTGATGCAATTGCTCCTTCATATGGTATGCAAATACGTCACCATACTGGTAATCATTATTTTTACAAAGCATGGCAAAAATATCATAAAGCTCATCTGTGCTAAAATTATCAAACCGCACAAAATGGTTGAATCGGGATTTAAATCCTGGATTGGCAAGCAAAAATTCCTCCATGAGCTCTGTATATCCAGCAACGATAACAACTAAATCATCGCGTAAATCCTCCATCGCCTTTAATAAACTATCAATCGCTTCTTTACCAAATGCGTCCTGTTTATCATTGATTAGTGAATAGGCTTCATCTATAAAAAGCACGCCACCTTTTGCTTTATTCACAACTTCCTGGACCTTCAAAGCAGTCTGGCCAACATATCCTGCTACTAAGCCTGCACGATCTGTTTCCACAAAATGCCCGCTTGAAAGTACACCAAGATGCTTATATATTTGGCCTATGATACGCGCTACTGTTGTTTTTCCTGTACCTGGATTTCCAGAGAATACTAGATGATATGTTATTGGGAAGCTTGTTAAACCATGATCGACACGCAAACTTTGAATTTTTATGAAGTTAATTAGATTATGTAATTCCTTTTTGGCATTTGGAAGTCCTACAAGTCCATCCAGCTGCTTCTGTAACTTTTCAATCTCCTGTTCTATTTCTGGTGTAATTCGTAAACGTTCCCCGTTAATAAATTCACCACTATAAATAATTTTTCCTTCTTCATTAAAATAATCTCCTCGACCGTGCTTTTCTCCATTTACAAGTTCCCCAATATAAGAAGCCTGTCCATTAGCATAATAAAGAGTACCCTGTCCTGTCATCGCATCCTCTTTAAATTGCCCCTCCGATTCAAGTACACCTTGTCTGGAATAGTTCTTACCTTTTCCATGCTTCATATCCTCAAAGAAATAGCCCTCATACTGAAGGGATATTACACCCTTTGCAAGCTCCTCAGCACTTGGCGATTCTGGTGCGAAGTAAAGCTTTCCTGCCCCTTGCATATGATTCCATATGAAATCACCTTCATACTGTAAAAAACCACTTGGATAGTATTGTTTTCCTTTGCCTTTCTTCATGCCATGGACAAAATCACCCTCATATTGTGGCTGATTTAAATGCGGATACTGTGTACGAAGCTCTTTAAATGGAGCCGTAACATCTTCCTCATAATACAAAATCCCGTAACCTTCCATTAAATCATTACGAAAATGTCCCTCGTAATATACCTGACCATCCTTATATAAAATACCATTACCTTGTTTTTTATTTTGAATAAATTCGCCTGATAAATCATTTGTCCTTTTAAATACATGATGCCGTTACCTTGCTTCATATGATTGACGAATTCACCCTCGAATAACAGCTCCCCTTCTTGGTCAAATAGCGTACCCTTTCCATCATAAATGTCATGACCAAAGTCATTTTTCTTCACACCGCCAAGATACATTAATGTACCATCTGGATACAATATCTCTTTTTCTTCATAATTATGTGTCATTTGATTGCCATCCTTTATCCATTCAGTATATGCTCAATTATAGCGTGGAAAAGAATACATATGTGCGAATTTTTAGAATTCAAGGAGTTTAACATGAAAAAACGATATAAAATATTAATTGGCATCCTATTACCTCTTCTCATTTTATTTGCTTCAACCCTATTTTTAACGCGCGATTCAACTTTTAATAAGGAGGTAATTGAACAATTTGATCTTGAACAAATTAATGAAATTGAAGTAATCCGTTCCTCTGATAACAAAACAATCACTATTACAGATGTAGCGACAATTAATCAAATAATGCAGCAATTTGAAGATCAGCCGCTTCGAAAAGTCTTTTTTTCCAATTCAAATTACGACGAGGCTTATTGGGTAACATTACGTAATAATGATAAACAAGAAATAGGCATACGATTAGATGATTCAAAGCATTTATTCGTATATTTATATGAGGAAAATTATATGAAAGATTACAAGCTTTTAGATAAATTTAATATGGCGTTGCTTGAGGAACTTTTTTAGAAAATATTCATTCTTAAACAGTAAAAATCCGCTTCGATTAGATTCTACGCGGATTTTTTACCTTTTATTTGTGGATAGCTTTGGTCTTTTATATATAGCGATAGTTTTGCTGCATCAATTGAATCGTTTCAATGATTTCTTCTCTAAGCTCAATTGGCTCTAGCACTTCTATGTTTGCCCCTTGGCTCAGCAGCCACATTTTAATACCATGTCCAAAAACTTCTGCTTCAAATAAATATTGCTCATCTTTTTTGGATACTATGTTTGCTGTTGGTAAGCGATCTAATACCGCTTGCGGGGATGTTCCTTTAAAGATAAATTTCATACGCATTAGCTCGCCAGCATGCATAAACTGAATGCGTTTCCGAAACTCTCCTTCTTGAAAACGTTCGGTATAGGGTATTTGAAATTTTTGTTCGAGCTCTTGAAAATGTTGTATACGGTCGACTCTATAGACAATGGGCAAATCCTTCTCGACCTTTTTATCATAGGCAATTAAATAAAAGTAGTATTCTGAGAAAATAACAGCGAGTGGTTTTAAAATCTTTTCTGTCGGAATTGTTTCACCTTCACGTAAATAATCAATTTTAATGATTTTCTTTTTTTGAATCGCCTCTGACAGAGCCCAAATTAAATGCAATAGTGACTTTTTATGATTTAAATCTACATACAAATGCTTTTCATTTAAAATAATATTGCGAATAAACTCCTGTTTATCGGCTGCAACAATCGAAATAAGCTTATCTATTATATCGCTCATCTCTGATTTTAGCAGCGCTCTTGATTCAATTAGAATTTTAACAATCGCTAAAACTTGCTCCTTCGATAAAATACTTTCCTCTGTATTTGTAAGCTTGTACACATTTTCTGTCCGAACATATTCTAAATGGCAATCCAATTTAGCTTTTTCCAGATACGCTCGAATTTCATTCAAATCCCGTTGTACGGTTTTTTCACCAACATTGTGTGTAAATGCTTCTTGTTTTTTGTTAATTCCCTGACCATCTATCAGTCTGTCAAACATCGAAATGACACGATAGCCTTTGTTTTGTTGTGAATCCACCATATATCCCACTTTCTCTTCATAGTTACTTCTCTATTATACAAATCAAGGTGGACACTATTAGTCCTTTTAACTACAAAATTTCAACATCATTAGTATAATTGGTATATATTCATTTAACAACAAAAACCATTAAACAGACTAAACATACTACACTTTTGTTATAATTAACTTTATTTTTACCAATGAATTCCGACTTAGCAGATTAAAAAAGAGCTTCAATCTTGTTGATTGAAGCCTTTCACTATTATGTCTATGTAATTAATGGATGGCTCTTCGGCAAAGTGAGAGGTTGACTTCCGTTCCGGCTGGGCGCTTTCCTGGGGGCGCCCGATGAGCCGCTTCGCTTCGCTCCAGGGTCTCGGGCCAACACGATGTTGGTCACGAAGGCGTTATCACAGGACGTGATGTTCTTAGCCTTCGTTCCTCTATTGCTGATCCCCAAGGAGTCACCCAGCCTCCACTCCAATCAACCACTTCTTTTAGCATGCATCTTCTGGCGTGTCATTCATTCTAATTTATTATTATAAAACGAAACTAAATTTCAGCAATGTTTTTTGTGGAAAGCGAAGCGGCAGCAACAAATTTTTTCTGTGCGAAAGCGCAGTGCAACGTAGCGGCAGCACCAATATATCTTTGCGAAAAGTGAGTAGCCTAGAACGAAAATCCCCTCATAAAGCGCAATATTCACAAAGAGCACCTTGACCATTTCTGTTTCTCAACATTAGTAAGGACTCCAATTTTATTGAAGCCCTTACCCGTTATTCCATTACTTTTACTGCCGTTCCGTATGCTAATACCTCTGATGTGCCATCCATAACAGATGATGTGGAAAATCTTACCCCAACAATGGCATTTGCCCCTAGTCGTCTTGCCTCTTCCTCCATATCTTGCGTAGCAACTTCTCGGGAACGAACGAGCATTTCTGCGTACTCCTTCATCTCTCCTCCCACAATATTACGTAGTCCCGCCATCATATCGCGTCCAATATTTCTTGATTGTACAGAGTTACCTTTTACTAAACCAAGTGTTTCTACAATTTCTTTTCCAGCCACAATATCTGTTGTTGATAGTAGCATACAAAACTCCTCCTATTTTTTATATTTTTGAACGGCTTGGACAGCTTCAGCGATGGAAGTCGTAATCACTCCCGTACGCTTAATCAAGCCAATAACAAATAAATTACGATAAACAAACTGATTTTCAATTCCGTCCCGCACAAGTGCTTCTATTTTCATCATATTGTCTCGACCTTGTTGACGAACATCTGTAAATACGCCTACGATTGGTCGATCCAGCATCGCAAATGCACCAATCTCTGCTGCTACACCCGAATCAATCTCAACACCATCTAAAACAGCTACTAATACATCACTATTTTGCAACATTTCTAAATCTGCTTGTGCGATCGCCAAACTATCTGCATAGGCCGTTTTATCATTGATCGCATCATTTTCCTGTGGGACATATAATTCGATACCGGGTACTGCCTCTCTAATTGCCACAGCGAGCTGTTCGTTGACTAAACGATCTCCTAAAGAAAATAATCCATTTGCTAAGTATGCCTTCATGTTAAAACTCCTATTCCAATATTTTTTCAAACACTATTTTATGTCGATCTTTGTTATCCACAAAAGTTGAGATAATATCAAATCCGTGTTTAAGATTTGTTATAAGCATTGCTTTTCGCTCATTCCTACCATATGTACGAACTTTTTTAAAGCCTAGTGCCAGTAGATGTTCATGCTGTCGCTTCATTAATTGACTGGCAATTCCTTGACCACGTTTCTTTGCATGGACACCACCTAACCAGCTATAAAAAATACCATCCGGATGTGTGTAGCCTAGTTTAAAGCCTATGATATTCTCATTTTCTACTGCTAATAAACATATGAGTCCTTCTTTACTTTCAAGTTTTTCTAATGGTAAATTTGCTCCATTAAATACATGTGCATGAATTTCCTGTAATCGCTTCAACCAATCATATGGAACGCCTTCAATTGTAACGATCTGCATCTTTATCCCTCCTATCTCAACTGTCTTTAATTATAGCAGAAAAGGTTTAACGATAAGATTGGACATTGCAGTATAGTTAGTTTTCTAGAAAAGTTTCAAAGTTGAAGAAAACTCATGCCGACCTTCATGTAAGTCTAAGAGTTTATGCTTACCATCTTCCCAAGTGCAATTAATTTAATTAATCAATATTAACTATTTCATAGATATTTTTATATAAAATATTTTCGTAGCTAGAAGCATTCAGTATACTTGACATAATCCATTGATCAATTTTATCACATGAATAGGAGGTAATCTCATGGCACATATCAACAGTTGGCTAACAAATACGCTCCGTCCTTATTTTGGACTACATCTGATAGAAGAGCATTGGGATACGATTGAAATACGAAGTGGTTATTTCATCTGCATGGATGGTGATATCATTCGAAAACGTATCTCAGTTAGTGAGCAGGCTTATCAAGAATCGGATGTAGAGATCTCGACACGAAATCGTGAAGTCATTCTCCCTAAAACTGCACGCGGTAAAGAGAAGAAAATGAATTACACCCATATTTCCAGCGTTAAAGCGAATGGGGTTGCTTTTTCTGCTGGCGTAGGGACAGAGGATCAACCATTTAGTTACATCGTCGCTCGCAATGCGAAAACCCTTTTCGAATTGCCACTGACAAACATGAAAAATTTAACAACTAAAGAGGAAATGATCGAGTGGCTACATCAGTATCCATCCTATTTACCTCCAGATTATAACGAGAAACTGGAAAAACTCTCAAGAAAAAAAAGCTTGCGCTACAAAGCTGTTCCAGGAGATATTTTCCGAGTTGAAATTGATTTGTTCACAGATGGCTATGTGCTTGTCGTCGGGGATTTACGCCAAATGCAAAAAGATGGTTTGTTTTCGGAAGATAGCCTATGGAATGATGTAATGACGATGCCGCTTTTTATTCGACCTTATCTATTCAAAACAATAAATCGCTTACCAAGTATAGAGCATATTACATCCGCTCCATTAGCTGAACAAACCTTGATTGTCATGGACGATCATTTTATGCGAGGTGGCTACGAAAAAGTTGGACACAAAACGCTAACCGAAACAGATATTCTATTGCCACTTGGTTACGGTATAAGCATCGATTATGAAAAAGAAAAATGCTACCGCCTTTCCTGGGGAACAGGAACAATTAGTAAGTCCGAAAAAGAAACTTCTTTTAAGACAGCAAGTCGTTTTTCTAATTATGGCGTACGTGCAGGCATCAACGTCGAATGGTTTGATACTACCAGAGAACAAGCAATGTTACATTCACTGGAGCATCCGTTATATGCTAAGGAACGCAAGCAGGCACTTGCGGAATTTGGCTTACCAGAGGATATTACATATGATGAATTCAACCGTCAAACAGGTGGACTCACTAGGTTAGAGTATTTAGATTACTTATCTTCCTGTAAATAAAGAAATGGGTATACACATTATTGCTCAGTTCTGTTCCCATTTCCTAAAAGTAAAGAGCTCTCCCCCTTGATAACTACAAGATTTCAAGGGAGGAAATTAGCTCTAAACGCCAGGTACCCTATACCAATGTCATTTTAGAGAATGGATAATTTCCTTCTCAACTCTATTGAATAATAATTCTAAGTTAGATTTCCATTCAATCCAGCATTCTGATTCACGCCATAATTCAACGATTTCCCTAATACCATCAGCATCTGGAACTTCAGCTCTAATATCAGTTAAATATCTTAATATAAACTTCAATGATTCCTCATCCGCATTTATTGAGTGTACTTTTTCAAATTCGTCTTCTGCATCATTTAATTTCCCTGTATCAAGATACTTTACATAAAGCTCTGCAAGCGCCATTGCACTTATATCGAAAAGGAAATCAATTTCATCGAAGCTCTCTCCAAAAAAACCTTCTCGTTTCATCGCATTGATAACCTCAGACAGCTCTAAATAATTTGATTCTAAATTACTATGGATATAGTCCTCTAAAAAATCTACTACATCCAAGCCTTCATCACTTTCTAATGGCTTATATCCCCATGCTCCCATATTAAGACTCCTTTCATATTTAAAATATAACAGTTCTTACAAATGTCTTACCCTTTGCTTCCCTAATAACTATGAGAGAAGCTAGAATTATAGAATTGCTTATCCCATTTAGTAAATCATTTCTAATTTAGAGTCGCAGCAGTGAAAATAAAAGTACGCCCATCTGCATTTAAAATCTGTAGCCCATCATTCGTTTCAACTAGTGGTGTATCCCAATGAACATGACCGCAGCAGACCAAAAGCTCAGCAGCATTCTGTAGTTCATTCCAAATATGTGGATTACCAGGTAGATCTTGTGCACTAATCTTCGGACTTTCATGAAGTAGCAGGATGTCGGGAACATCTCTTATAATGTCTCTGAGTTTTGCCAAATAATCGGCTTCTCCCATCCGATTCGGTTTATCTGCCCTACCGATGATTCCTCCGAGTCCTGCAACTGCAAGATTTGCATACATGATCGTACCCCCATCCGAGAAGAAATGTATACCTGAGGTAGAATCCAATTCAACTTGTGCCTTATTCGTCAATAGGTCGTGATTTCCAGCGATTCCTGTGACAAATCCAAAATGACTCTGAAAAGCTCTCCATACAGGCAAAGGATTACCGCTAGCACCTCTTTTGATTAGATCAGTGTATAAATCTCCACATAAGCAAACCATCACCTTGGCTGGGTCCAAATCTGGTAAATGAATTTGAAACAAAAGGGAAAGCACTTCCGCAAGTTCCTCACCAAGTAACTTTTGGGCTTCTTCTACCTGCTCTTGCTTATGACCTACAATTCCTTGTAAATCAGAAGCAATAATTAGTGCATCCAACTCCTCCGGCATTCCAAGTATCTCTCCCCAATAAATAGGAAGATATTCATAAGAAATACCCGCTCCCTTTGATGCGGCGGTAATGTATGGTAATTTCTCTAAAGGCTCTTTGGCAATATCAACGATTTTCAATGCTCTTTTTGTCTGTTTCTTCATTTAAGACATTCCCCTTACAGATAGGAGTCAAAGTAGTACTTCATCTTTTTATGCGGATAACCATCTATACCTCTCCAGGTTGTCATTGACATAAAATCTGTACTCCGTTCACGCTCTTTTTTACAACTTTAATTTTGAAGCTCTTTCGCCTTTTTCAAATAATCATACGCTTCTTTCAATGGTAGCTTTAAATTGCCAGCAATTTCTTTAATAGACATTCCACACTTGTTCATCATCGACACTTGTTTGATTAAATCAGCCTCCATGCCTTGAGCCGCTTGAAAAGCAGGATCTAATAGAGACTCCCATAAATCTTTATCTGCGTATTCATCTGCTGACACAATCCTTGTCATTACTTGTTCAAGCTCCATACAAGTTATTTTCCAAGTCGATTGATTATCATTTTTCTGAGCAATAAGCTCTATAATTTGCTGTATAGCTTCTTGAAAATTTAAAACTGAACCAGCTAGATAACGGCCTGCATTCCAGTCCCCCATGCCATGCATGAGAACAGCTACTGGTTGCCCAGGCTCAGCTGTCTCTATAATAATCGGATCGCCTGTCAGTTTTATATGCCCAATCACAAGCCAATCAGCATGCCAAGAACCCTCTTCATCATTAATAAGAGAGTTTCCTTCAAGATCCACGCTATATCCTAACTGCCCACGCTCCAAAAGTTCTGGATTAAATGTTTCAACATCTATCCATTTTGCAATCTGTTCACTTATAATCTTCAATTGTTTTAACTGCTCGCGAAGCTCAGCATCTACTCTCATACACACAAATCTCCTACATTCAATAATTTCTTTTTCTAATTTCCAATCTCTTCTCTTGCTTCCTATAGTACTAGATTCGACTATTTAATAGATTGATTTTCTTCGTTAGCTTCTCCGCTAAACTTCTCCAACATACTTTCCATGAGGAGTTCGACAATTCTTCCTCATCCTGCTCCAGCCAATAATCGCCTTCCATTAGCTCATACATGTCAAGTAGGGTAATCTCTTCGCAAGCCAAATTTTCAAGAGCTGCAATCATCGGCACCGGACCGTCATCCCAGTTATAGCCATTAACAATTGCGTGCAAAAGCACCGGAGACGAAAGGTCGCTAATCATATTACACATGTTCTCTAGAGATTCTTCATATAAAATATAGTTTACTTCACGTTGTTCTTCTGAAGCTAAAGTTAATCGGATTGCCCCTTTTGTATTCAGTAGCAAATCAGCGATGGCATTGTTCATTCTTGCTGTATTCCAAGCGGTCGCTAAAATACCTTTAGGAGAATTCAACTCCACTTCATACTCAATTAGTAGCTTAATCACTTCCACTTGCTTGAACTTGACCGCTTTTTTTAGGACCGTATCTCCTAACTTATCCTCAGCCTCTAAATCTACGTTTTTCTCAAGGAGAAGTTTAATACCTTCAAGCGGCATTCGATTCGTAACAAAAAGCATGATCGGCGTTCTTCCTCTTGAATCCCGTTCGTTCGGGTCAAGCTGATGCACAGCCGTACGCACTATCTCCATATCTTTGGATTTACTAACCTCTGCCCAATTCATTTATATCCCCCTATAATTACTCCTATCTTATCCCATTCGTCGCTTCCATGTTACGTGTCAAACCAGCACCATTAAAAAAAATCTCCCACTACGAACCTAAAGCACATCATTTGGATATACTGTTCGTTTTAGCGGGAGACTATATTTTATCATCCGATTGTTTCCACAACGTTTCCTTGCTGATCTTTAATATACGTTTTTGCAATTTGAATGGAAAGCCCCGGTATAGAGGATACTTCAAACTCTTGTTCTTGCGGTATCAAGTTTTGATTAAGTTCCATAACTGCCTTGTCATTTAATGTGATGGTAATATCCGCTTCCTCCACGCTATACCCACATTTTTCACCTGGCTCAAATACAACTCGGATTTCTTGACTAACTAAGGTAAGGCTTTTCCCTTTTAAAATCCGTCCCCGCAATAGCTTGCCGATTATTCCTGCTTGCTTTGCCCCCAGCGTAAACTTATTAGGTTGTTTGCTGAACAATCCCTTTTTGCCCTGCTCCCAAGCTAGTTGGTCTACGAATAAAAAGCCGGTACTAGAGCCCTCTTCATCCATTCCTTTTTCTACCGCTCCTGCAATGGATGGAATCTGTAAAAGTGATGCCCTAGATAAGTCAGTAACATAGCTCGGGATATACTCAAGACCAGCATTTAGCACACCCATTGTATTCCACGTTTGCATCGCCTCAAGCTCATCGCCTGTAATACCTACCATTTGAATAAACTCCACCTGTCCATTTGGTGTATCAATTGCAGGCAACTCGAGATCTAACGTAAACGCAAGCGCCGTTAAAAGCGTGTCCGCTCCTTGGCAGATTGGACCATTAGCATCCAAGTAATCACCTGATTTGAAAATATTGCCACTGTTAAACACATATCTTCCCATGTTTTGTAGCAAATTTAACGCCCACGCTGGTGGTTCCTCCTCATCTTCATTTCGGGCAAGACGAAATGTTAACTCAAACCCATATCCGCTGTAATCAGCATTTTCTGATTCTTTTTCATATAACTCGGAAAATCCATAAGTGACAAAATGCCAGTGTGGAACTGGTGTCTCACTCTTATACGCACTAATTCCTTCAAGCGGATCTTCGCCCCCTAATAAATAGGGAATAACGGTTCCATAATGCTTCGGCTCTTGCTCTCCATAAATTTTTAATAATTCCTGATCAATCGCATCCCAGCCAGTTGTATTTAATTCTTCACTCATCCATAACGCCCCCTATGTATTTTTTCAACATCCTTTTAGCAGATGTTTGGACACCCGCCGAAAAGTAACTTAAACCTGCATTCATCTCACCTCACCAACTAAAGAGGTGGAAGACATCTGTATCTGCCGTTTCACTTTCGTTACAAAAATATTCGCTGAAGGAAGTTAAATTATATTCACTTCAGATTCTACTTTAAAGTATATAATATACTCCAAAGAGAATAATACCCAACTTGACTACCTTTAATTTTATAACAGAATAGTTTTATATTCATTAATCGGTGATATACATCGAGTAAATTATCGAGACTTAAGCACCATATCCAATGTTAATCTGTATGGACATCAGCCTAGAACGACCGTAAAGTATGAAGCCTCGGTGGATATCTAGGTACGCCGAGGCTTCATGATAGTGAGGGATCAATTATGCCTCGGCATAATTGCGTCCGGAATCGGCTTTGTGCTTAGGCCTGCAGATGTTTTTTGCGCGAAAGCGAAGCGTCAGCAAAAGGTTTTCATCTGTGCGAAAGCAAAGCGACAGCAAAAGGGTTTTATCTGCGCGAAAGCAAAGCGTCAGCGGCAACAGCACCGATGCAGGTCAGTTAGCCGTTATCGCATGGATGCGATGATTTTAGGCTAACATCCCCTTTGCTACTCCTTTCCGATTCCATGACATCCGCCGGAGGCTTTAACTTCTTTCAGTGGGTGTTTGAGCACCCGCTGAAAGAAGTTAAAAATAATTAGAGCGATTCGAGGTTTCTCCTTAACCGTATAACATTGCTGGTGAACGTACACTTTGTAAATAGTCTGCAAGCTTCCCTGCATATACTTTTTCTAAATAAGGTAATTGGGCGATACAATGAGGTGTCATTAATGCTGGGTTCTGATAAACTTTCAGCCCTCCAACCTTTAAAAGCATCGCCACAAATTGCGAGCAAAAATAGGCACGCTCTCTTCGTACCTCCTTTTGCATCATCACGCCAAAGAGCCCAATAAAATTATATTTATAGCGATCACGATTCCAATGCATATATTCTACGATTTTCATCATTTCTAAGTATTGATAATGAGATATTTTGCAACGATAAATGACACAATCGGCTGTTTCAAATAGCCCTCTTTCTGCGTCTTCTTGCAAAAAACCCCCACTTAAAGGATTGTTTAGTTGTCTACGTCCAAAGCTATACATTTCAAAGAGCTCCTCATCAAAAGCAATGGACGCATGATTCATCTCTTTTCCAGTATACATGCCTATAGCTTTTGATAATAATGTACCTGTTTTTGTTAATACTATGTAAATGGTGTATGCCATTTCCTCACCTACTTCAATATTCTTCCCTACTACCAATACGTTTTAAATATTCAAACGGTTTCATTTATTTCCTTTATTTATAAGTATATATAACGAAGTTCATTTTTTTCTTAGTAAAAAGTGAAGATTTTCTTAATTTTTAAATCAATTGACTGAGTAAATCTATTTTTTTGCTACCTTTATCTATATGTTCCTATGTGTATTCATATGTAGAGAAAATTGCAGTGTCGAACAAAATAATGAACAGGTGGATGCTCCATCAGATAACTAGAGTTTGTTAAAAAAATGAAAAATCACTCATCTTTATTTTTTAAAAATGAGTGACTTTTTCATAGTAGAAATTCTTCAACTTATGTTTTCAATACTTAATTTGTATATCTTATTTCTTCATCGTTATCTGGGTGTGATTACAATTATTTTGATCGATCCTTATCGCTTCTTTTAAAATCATTCGCTCCTTCTCTGTTTTCGAAGATTGGAATGGATGGTAGCTTTTCTTCAACCAAATCTAAATTACTTTAGAAGAATTAAGGTCGACAGATTTGATGCCCTTACAGCTAAAATGAAGAACATTGAAGTACAAGTACGACTCTCTAATTCCAAAAGTGGAAGCTAGGACCAAGAGTTTTATCAAATAATCTTAGCAGCTGTAAATAGTTTATCCGATTAACAGCATCACGTAATAAACCTCTAACTATCTATAAGCGCGGTTTAATCCCGATACCACTTCACTAATTCTTCAAATGATCCCTCAATCTATTTTCATCTTAATTGTCCGCGCGATTAAACTTATTCGGCTTTTTTATTTTTCAATCTTTTTTCTCAGACAATTCACTATACAAAATAGTTATCAAATCATAATAATAGTAGTGTAAAGCTACTTTAGCTTTGCTCTCCAGATTTGTTGGCTTGGGTCACTCTGGTCCAGTGACCCTTTTATATTTCTCTATCTTATTAAAAAAAATTGGAAAAACCTTTTTTATTTGTTTCTTTACTTCTTGGGCCAATTCGCGGATACTACGCTACATTTAATATCCTATTCATTTATATACACTTTAAAATAATGGTTTTTGAAACCCATTAAGATGAGCTATAAGTGCAATTTGTCCGATATGATAAGTTTCATGCATATATACATGATTAAATACCCAGTTCAGCGTTGGGTCTGAAGGCGGTTTCCATCCATCATTAAAGTTTGGTACCTCAATTAACGTATTTAGCTCGGATAAGTTTACCGAGTGTAAAATTTCATCAGTATAATGCCTTATCTGAATATAACCATCCAATATTTCCTTCGCTGAACTTTTTTCGTTTAGGTTTAAAATACATGTATTTTTCATTGCAATTTCATTAATCCAGTAATCCTCACTACTTGCAATATGAGCAATAATCCAAGCAAGTGTGTTTGGATAAGTATCGGATTGTATAAACCAAAAATTTTCATCTAGCGAATTTAAATAAGGAATTAGCGTTTTTCTAGCGTCATTTCTATATGGATAAAGCATTTAAACTCTCCTTCTTCCATCCTGGCCCAAACATCCCAAAAGTCATTTTTTGAATATCTTTAAGCTCTTTTGGTTCTATTGCGGCCAATATAGCTGCTGTTATTTTTAGTTTTCACTATAATATGATATAATCTTGTTACTGACTAACCTAAGCAAGTCAATAATCAACATTGAGCTGTAGCGATACCGTACGCTACAGCTTTTTTTAATGGACTTAGCTATTTTTTAATATTTCTTTAATGATGAGTGTTTCTTCCCTGCTTTTAGCTATATCTAAAGCAATTTTTCCAAATGCATTCTTGATTTCCAGATTTGCTCCTCTTTTTAGAAGTAGTTGAATAATATCGATACTTTCCTCATCATTTGAAACTTGCGTATGCAAAGGGGTATTTCCATTATTTGCAGTAATATCTATTAATGCCCATGATCTAATAGACATTCAGCTACTTCGGGGTAAAGTACTATATTTGAGATTTGACTTGTGTACGCAGGATTCACAAATTCAACTTTAATACCCACTAGGTTCGCTTTGTACGCAATGAATTGAGCAAGACGATAGAATGACCAGTTGTGCAGATTCTTTTCGTTTTTACGGCTTGTTCTTGCCGTCTGCCTGATGTTCGTTAGTTGTTCTAAGCGAATGACAGAAATATTATTTTCTTTAGCAAAATTAACAATCGCACGACTAACCTTATGGTCTTGGTTTTTCATGTATCGCTGTTCTTTATCATCAAGATTGCGAATAGCATTTAATTTCTTTAATTTGCCTAACTTCTTACGTTTGGATTTACACTTACGTCTGACAGATTTATTTTGTCTACCCTTTCCAAAGAAACGAGCGCTTTCATCTTCTGTCACTGCAACAGCAGGGACTTTCAAAC
Source organism: Lysinibacillus sp. NPDC056232 (assembly GCF_042267565.1). Taxonomy (NCBI): domain Bacteria; kingdom Bacillati; phylum Bacillota; class Bacilli; order Caryophanales; family Bacillaceae; genus Lysinibacillus; species Lysinibacillus sp. NPDC056232. Next base: position 67,821 of record NZ_JBHJTF010000020.1, read on the forward strand.
CCAAATCTACCCCCATTATCTGTGTTCCTGTTTTTTCACTTGTAGGAATGGTGACAGATATTTGTGCCATCCATTTATTCGCTTTTTTCGTGATACGAAGAGTACCTAATTTGTGTTTCAACAAATCAAAATTGCGGTTTTCTTTATCGACCAACAAAGCACGAATAGGTGTTTTAATTGCCTTACCATCCATCATGATAGGCATTGAAATGTGCGTGAAATCAAAAGAATAGTTTTGGTTATTCCAAATACACACTGGCTTCTTTAACACAGGAACAACCTTGGATTTATTTTTCTTCACTTTCTTAAACACACTTTTAGCGTCTTTAATCGCTTGGTTTTTAACAGCACTTGGCAGGTCGGTAGAAATATCCTTGCTTGATTTCTATACTTTTCTTTTTTGCAACCATTTCAGAAACAAGGGAATTGATTGTGTACACAAACGATTGACTCATATTCTGCAAAATAGAAGCCTGTTCTTTTGTTGGAAGCAGTTTGACTTTAACAGTTATTGTTTGCGACATTGTTCTTCACCTCAGTCTCTAATTAATCTAGCTTTTTTACTCTTCTATACTCTTCTAAAATTGCTTCTCTAATTAACCATGAACTGAGCTGTTGAATCTATTGAATTTTCAGTCTTTAAAAAATACGCAAAACCACAATTACTACATTTATCTTTCATAGTATTCCCCCCTTGTTTTTTGTTGTTCCACATAATGCTTGATGATTTCACTCGATACGTTTCCTGCGGTAGATACAAAATAGGAACGTGTCCATTGGCTTGGCAAATGTTGAAGATGAGGAAATTCCTCTCTCAACTTAAATGTATCAGCTTTATTTATAAATGCAACATACATACAAAAAAGTGCGGAATTTTCGGATACTTGAAGTACCACAAACCTTTCAGTTTTTTAGTAGCACTCCGTATCCGACCTCACTCTCATCCCACACCTGAAGGATTGGGCTTTCTCGTTCGGAAAATCTGTAATGGAGAAATCCCCTCATCATTTCTCGAATTTACATCGACACCTAGGTCTATTAAACATTTAACAAGTTCTGGATTTTCAGCACTTGCAACAGCATGCAATAAAGTAAAACCATATTCATCATTACCTAAAGCTAAGCTTGGATTCTCGTTTAAAATATCTTTTACTTCTTCAAACTCGTCTATTTCAACTAAATCATATAAATCAAGAAAATCACCCATACATTCTTCTCCTCCATGTCAATTTTCCCCCTATCATTATCATGTTTTAATTATTATTTTCCTAATCGACAAAATGCCAGCTTCCTCCTCCCTCCGCCGTTCTAATGATTATTACTTTCCAAGTACTCCTCGGCTAGTTGAGGATTTTTGTATAGAGCCATACCAGTTTTCAACTTTTTAAAGCCAACCTTTTCATAAAAAGATTCATTTCCTGTTGTTGCAATTAACTGAATACAAGAAACATCCCCTAATTGCTGAATGATGTCCTCTAAAAGAGTTCTGGCAATTCCTCTTCCTTGATAATCTTTATGGACTACAACATCATAAATAGCAGCATTGAATACACCGTCTGAAAGAGCTCTCGCAAACCCTATAATTTTATGATCTTTTACTGCGAAAACTTGGTGTGTACTTGCATTGAAAACTTTTTTTATGATGCGTTCGTCATGTTTCATCCATCCTACCGATTGATAAACTTCTTTTAACATTGTTAGCTCGTTTTCCTCTACTTTATATGTAAGTAAAATCATTTTTCATTCCCCCAAATTTTGCACTTCTTTAAATCTATATTAATATCCCTTTTCTCATTACACAATATCTCTCAAATCTGTATAAAGGTATTTAATGGTAATCTGAATAGGCTACAATGGGTGCAATTATAGGTACACCAACATCTCTTGTAGAGTTTTGCAAAAGTGATATATGGAAAGCATATAGGGTTGGGGAGTACCACTTTGGACAGGAGCAGTAAATAATTATATTTCTGGACTGATTCATCTATCGATTATGAGCAACATCCTATTTTTTATCGCTAAGTAGCCATCTTTTGGTCTTTACCTCGATGTTTTCTGTGTTTCGACGGGATGTCTTCACCTCCTTGTTTCTTCAAGATTTAAGATTGTTCGGTCCTTTACTTGCATTAGAAAGCTACTATGACCTCTGCTGACTTCTCTTGATTCATCCGATTATCACTAATCCGATTGTTAATCTAATAACCCTCAAGAGATCTTCCCGGGTAAGCGCAACCACTTTCCTCTCATGTAACTGCCAGATTTACTGTATGGGATTCAGACAGTATTGGACTTTGCTTTGCAAGCTCATCCGTCCCAAATCAGCCTTGTATCTGATTTCTATTCGTCAGTTCGAGATTTTGCGTCCGACTTCCTTCAGATTCCATGTCACCATGGACACCCTTGTCTTTCGCTAACAGTTCCTACTGCCAAGCCTGTAGTGGACTTTCACCACCTAGTTGTTGCGCATGCCGGGCACACAAAGAGAATCCCGCAGTAAAAAGCTTTTCTGCGGGATTTTATATTGGTTGGTGAATAATCTAGGATGAATGTAGCAACTATTCTTTTCTTATTCATGTTCATATCATTTTCTTTTATTTTCTGGATCGTATAAATCCTTTAATAGTATCTCTTCCGTACTATTTTTATATTGAATGAGTATTTTGTCTTCGTCTGTCAGTTTCTTTTCTTCACCATTGTCCAGTAATAATGTATTTTCATCTAAAAATGTAAACGTGACATTACTTCCATCTTTTAAAATCCTGGCAGGTTCTGAAAAATCATTCCACTTTTCATAAATAATGATCTCATAGATATACTTCTGTCCCCTATGTCTCATCGGTAAAGGATAACGATTGTCATTTTTCGTTTGAAAGGACAATGTAACCGTTGTACCTTGTTGTTGGACGGTTGTTTGTATGCCCTTTTCATCTGCTATCCACATGTGGGCAAAGAGGAAGAAACAACCAATGGATATAATAAGGAAAATGGATAGTAGTGATCCTACAATAATGAAAATCTTTTTCCTATTTTTTGATCGCACCTTTTTAAAATAATCGATATTTTTATCTTCCTTTTTTTGCTTATGGTTACGTTCTACCAACAGGTTTTCCTTCATTTCCTTTACATACTGTTGGCAATCCTCACATTGTTCCATATGTTTTTCTATTTGTTTATTTGTCTCTTCGCTTGTTAAATTTTCTATGTAGCTCGGGATTAAATCTCTAAAAACGCTATGATTCATTATTTTCCCCACCTTTTCTGATTTGTTGTTTTGCACGATAAAATGTTACTCTTGCCCAGTTTTCTGTTCCTCCCAAAATGGAGCCAATCTCTTTAAAAGATAAATCACCTAATAATCTGAGATAAAGTATTTCACGGTTTATCTCACTCAGTTGTTGAGCTTTTTTATAAAAATTAATTTTGTCTTCATTTCTAAAATATTCATCTTCTAAATTATAAAATATAGGAGTTTCATCACTTAGTGAGTTCACTAACTGGTGCTTGTTTTTTTCGCGATTCATTTCTTGTAACCACACGTTTTTCGCGATTGAACATAACCACGTTGAAAATTTTGCTTTTCCGTTATTATGAAAGTTTTCAATGGACTTAATGGCTTGATAGAACGTCTCTTGCGTTAATTCTTCAGCAGATTGACCATCATTTGTAAGGGTTAATAAATACCTAAAAATAAAATCCCCATATTCTTGATATATATTTTCTTTATCCACGATTTACCTCCTTTCTAATGAGAATTTTGCTATTCTGAATCAAGTCTTTTGAAAGCCAATCATCTATATATCCAAAAATTTGTTGATTCGTTACAACAATTTTTTTATTTTTTTCTTTATTCATTTTTTGTGCCCTAATCATTTTTATTGTGGGGTTTGAAATATCCTTCATTTCTTCTAAAGATTATCACGCCTGTTGATTAACAATTGCGATCTCCTATATTGACACCGAGGATTACTGTCGTCTAGTGACCCCTTTCGTCCTCATTGTTCTATCACATCCTCTCATTTATTGTTTCTAGCCGGCATCATTTTTATCATTATTCACCATTTATAAATCAAGCCTCTTGACGAACGTTTGTTCCGGTATTAGAATAATGAAAAAAGGAGGCAATTTTATGCAAAAAACGAACACCATTGAATTAGTACATTTCTCAGAAGAGTACGTGGATAGTTTGAATGACTTTGACCTTCCAGAAGAACAAAGTCAATTTACTGCCCTTCCAAAAGAGATTTCTATAGAAACGGTTGGACAATTTCCGATTGTTATTTTGAGTGATCATGTACCTGTAGGATTTTTTGTCCTGCACGCAACAGAAAGAGTAAAAGAGTACTCTAATAATCCAAAAGCTATGCTGCTTACTGCATTATCTATTGACCATAAACAACAAGGAAACGGGTATGCCAAAAAAGGAATGCTAGCATTGTCTGAATTTATGAAGAGGGAATTTAAAGAATATAATGAAGTTGTTTTAGTCGTTAATCTTAAAAATATTCCGGCTCAAAATTTATATTTAAAAGTTGGCTTTGTCGATAATGGGGAAAGAAGAATAGGACGTATTGGCGAGCAAATTGTTATGAACCTAAATATTTAATGGATTTTCAAAAATCACTCGTCATGACATGGGTGATTTTTTTGTTCTCCCCTTTTCTAAAACCTAATGACAACTTGTAAGCCCCTTTTTGGTGTCCTGATTAATTGATTGAATTATTCCGTTCTATTGCCAATAGTTGAGTCTTTTCATTTAGTAAACATAATATTTTTATCAATACTACTAGCTCTTATTTTGCAAGACACATATGGTAACTCTCATCAAGTGAAAACATAAAAACAGGAAAAGAAAACAATTTGTCTTTCTTTTCCTGTTTCATTTTAAGTTTTATGGTCTACCTCGATGCAGGTAATATTGTGTGACATTCCCTGCATTAAATTGCTCAGTAATATATTGAACAGCGTCTTGTAGAGCTAATTTACTGTTACACGTGAAAACATCTATTGCCACATAACCGTACTCTGGCCACGTATGAATCGTTAAATGTGATTCTTGAATAATGACTACACCGCTAACCCCATAAGGTGAAAAATGATGGAAATGTTCGGTTACAATCGTTGCCTTTGCTTTATGAGCGGCTTGACACATAATCTTTTTAATTTGTTGCACGTCATTGAGTAATGCGTCATTGCAATCGTTCAACTCTAATAAAATATGATGCCCTAATGCATGCTTGGATTGTGATTTTTGTACTGTTCTCTTCATTTGTGAAAACTTGTTATTTTTGCAATCTGGGCAACCACTGGCTTGAAGTTGAGCAATCGTAGTGTATGGATAGCCAGCTCCGACTGTAAGGGTGTGTTGACAATGGCTACACTGATAAACGACGGATTTTCTCTCTATTTCTCCTGTATAAATGGGTCGCGTAAATTTACGCTGATTAGGAATATAAGGAGTCATTTGCTCTGTTGTTTGTAATACGAATAATTGGCTTGTAGCACCTAAAATCTGCGCACCTTCATAGGTGTTTAAGTCGTATTGGATACTGCCAATCACGAAGCCCATAGCATATAAGCTTTGCTGTAGTTGCCACTGCTTTTGGTAGCTACGTTTAGCATAGGAAAAAAACACATGTCGCATTGCTTCAGGCTTTAATGCGTTAATCGCACGTGATAAAAAGAGCTGTGCGCCAATCAAGGTATACGGTGTATCTGTGTATACGCAGTCAAATTGGTGGGCGTATGTTTTAGGCAAAGGCTCCTGAACGTTATAATAATCTGTTTTAATCGGAAGCTCATAGTCCTTAGCTATTTTGCTAATCGTACATAATACTCGTCTATCAATATCTAACACAACAATTTTAGTGGTAGAATTTGGAGCAATTTTCTTTAGTAAAAACGCTAATGCAATACTGATGAAATCATCATCGCCTAAACATAAAATGCGCTTATTAAGTAGCATCGTATAGTCTAGTGCGAGCAATGCACGTTTTAAGGCTGTCTCAACTGTACATTTGGCTTGATCAATTGCCACGTCAGCAGAAGGTCTAGCTTCATAAATAGTGCTTAATTCGCTAATATTTTTTGTGATCCATTCTGTACGAAATGCATCATCTGTCGTTAACTGAAGATACAGTTTAGCATCAGCACCTGAGAGTTGAAAATATTGCGAGATAGCAAGCTGGCCCTTTTTCATTAAGCTATGTTTACCCCAACCTTGCTTGGCAAATTCTTTCTTCATTGCTGAAACGATAGGTATTGGTAAGTCTGTCGTATGAGCTAAAGATTTAGTTGTACAATTTTCGTGGAAATATAAAGCAAGTAGAGCTTTTTCTAATGTATGATAGTGTTCTTCAAGCTGCATATCAGCTGTAATTTGTTGTAATTGTTTTTGCATTGTAGATTCGTCCTCTCAATTTTAATAAGAAAAAAATTAAAATTGTCTAAATCAACGAATAGAAAAAGCGCGACTAAAACTAGTCGCGCTAAATGTTTATACGAAGCCAACTAATTCTAATCTTGCTTTTTTGCACAACAAATAACACCCCTAAATAGGTGGTTTGTTCGACAAAATTAAGCTATAACGTTGATTCAGATTAGAATTCTACAATTAACAAAAAGTTCACCCTTTTTTAAAAATAATATTTTTACTATATAATAGACTTGAAAATTTCGCAAGTTTTAGTAAATCATCACTTTTATAATGCAATATTTTCAGAAAATGCATATAATTTGTACAATGATATAGTTTACCGTAACCAATCTAAGTGAGGGTTTCATTAAGTGTATTAGTATGGAGGGAACAATAAAAGTTAGAAAGGAGTTAATAAGATGAGAGATATTAGAATTTATCATGTGGATGCATTTACAACAGAAAAATTTGGAGGTAATATAGCTGGCGTCGTGCTAGATGCTGAAAAATTATCCGAAAATGAGATGCAAAGTATCGCAAAAGAACTAAATTTATCAGAGTCTGTATTTTTACTACCTTCAAATAATGAAGATATTGATTATAAAGTAAAATACTTTACTCCCACTGAAGAAATCAACTTTTGCGGACATGCAACTGTTGGGTTAACATGGCTTTTGGCGACTGAGTTTGGTCTTGCTGAGAAAAAGGAAGGTATAGTGCTAGAAACGAATATCGGTAGAGTACCGGTTGTATGGCATAAGGAAAACGGAAAAGTTATCGATGTAGAAATGACGCAAGTAACGCCAAAAACACAAGATATCGATATTGACCTTACGGAGCTTAGTCGACTAATCGGCGTCCATTCCGAAAGCATTGATTTAACCTATCCAATCAAACTAGCGAATACTGGTGTCTGGCATTTACTCGTTCCAATAAAAGATCAAATCGCTATCGACAATGCAGTGCCAGATTTAGCAGCGTTAGCAAAACATAATAAAGAACATAATATCAGTACGACACATCTTTATACTTTTACTAATTTGCAAGAATATGAACTATATACAAGAGATTTTGCGCCAGGGATTGGCATACCAGAGGATCCTGTAACTGGTGCAGCAAATGGTGCATTAGCGGGCTTCTTCTATTTAGAGGGCATTATTCCTCAAGGTGAAATAACATATCTTACAATCGCTCAAGGAGATGCGATAGGAAGACCTGGAACGCTTTATGTGACTGTTATTCCAAACGAATTAGAACCAGTCATCAAAGTTGCAGGAGCAGCTACTATCACAATTCGAGGTATTTTAACTATCTAAACATATCAGCTTGAATTTGAAACTTTTTTATAGATATGATTTTCAAAAATCACTCGTCATGTTATGGGTGATTTTTTCTGTTCGCCCCTTACTGATGGCATCAAAATATAAGGGATTTGAGCCTGGACATAGGATTGTCAGTGCGAATAGACTTTCATTGAAATGTGTACGGATTACATTCTCTTTGGGATGTTCTAATTGGATTATTCCACTTCATATCAAACCTTTAAGTTCCTTCATTTAATTTACATAATATTTTTATCCAATTATACCTCTATTTGCCAGGTTCTCGTGGTAACGCTCTTGTTTCCGCTCCGTAAGAAGTTTAAACTGATCGGTAACATTGCTGCTCGCTACCGTCTACTAACCTGCCCCATAAGTTCTATATGCTCCATAAACTAAAAAATCCCAATAATAGGAATTAATTCTAATCAATTTTTATACTAACTCCAGCAACGTCACCGCTTCACAGTGTGCTGGGTATGGTGGCAATACGAGGGTGCTGGTGGGTTTAATTATATATGCTCGGTTCCTATTTTAGTGGAATCGAGCATATTTTTCTTATACATATTCAACTATAGCTTCTTCAATTGATACACTCTATAGTTGAAGAAGAAAAGCGACGCTTATTATAGTGATAGCTAAAGCCTTTGAAAAGTATTATTAACTGCATTAATAACATTTTCGCTAAATACTTCTTTACCATCTACATATGTTTAAAGAGTCACTCATTTCAACTAAAATGCCACCTCCGTTATGGATAAGATAGATTATTAGTTTATATGAGCTAATTTCATTAAATATAGAATTTGGGGTAATTTATGTAATTTCAACTCTCCCCCTCTCCAATTCTCCGCACCTGTCTATTTATCTTTATAACTCTCATCATAAGATATCTTAATTGCAATTCATTTTTACAAATACAACAGGAGAGGTTGTAAAAACTTAAATGAATCTAATAGATGATATTAACCAAAAAATACAACAAATTATTAAAAATCTGAAGCACGACCAATATAATGATGGCTCGTGGAGATATTGTTTTGAAAATGGACCAACGACCGATGCAAATATGATTATCATGTTAAGAGTATTAGATTATGATGATGAGAATCTTATAAAGAAACTTGTTACACGTCTACTTCAGCAACAACAAAATAACGGTGCTTGGAAGCTTTATGATGATGAAAAAGGAAATTTATCTGCAACAATTGAAGCATATACAGCTCTTTTATTTTCTGGACATTTGAATAAAGATGATCCGTCGATGAAATTAAGTGAACAATTTATTGTGAAAAATGGAGGACTTGAAAAAAGTCATATTTCTACGAAGTGTTTACTAGCTATTACCAACTTATACCCTTGGCCAAGTCTATTTCCTATCCCACTTAGTATCATGAATATACCAAAGTTTCTAACATTTAATTTTTTTCATTTTAGCTCATACGTACAAGCACACTTTCTTCCTATCTTAATATTAGGACACGATAAATTTGTAGTTACTAATAAATGGACGCCTGATTTACAGCATTTATTTTTATCTCAAAAGAAATATAATTCACTTAAAAAGGAAAAAAGATGGTTTAGTTTACTTAAAAAGATATTGCCTACTTATAAAGAATCTACGAGGCTAAAAGCTGAACAACATATATTGAATTGCATTGAAAAGGATGGGACATTATATAGTTACGCAAGTTCTACATTTCTTATGATTTATGCACTACTTTCTCTAGGTTATAAAAAATCTTCTCCTTTTATTAAAAATGCTATTGGAGGTATTAGATCTTTTTTATACGAAAAAGGAGATGTTTTTCATATTCAAAACTCTCCTTCGACTGTTTGGGACACTGCGCTAATTTCTTATTCCTTACAAGAATCGGGTCTTACCATTAAGGATCCAGCTATCCAATTAGCTTCGAACTTCTTAATGGAATTACAACACAAACACTCTAATAAAGGATGGGGTTTTTCAGAAAGCAACTCCATTAATCCTGATGTTGATGATACACAAGCGGCATTAAGGGCACTATCTAATTTTACATGTAGTGATTCTGAATTTCGTATGGCCTGGAATTCGGGAGTTGATTGGTTATTAACCATGCAAAACAATGACGGCGGCTGGGGAGCATTTAAAAAAAATAGTCCTTCATACATTAAATGGCTTTTCCCCATACAAAGTTTTGAAGACACTGCTATAGATCCTTCTGCTGCTGATATCACCGGCAGAACATTGGAATTTCTAGGGAATCATTTAAATTTGACTATGCAGCATCCTCGTGTAATGAACAGTGTAAAATGGCTAATAAAAAATCAAACTAATGATGGTTCATGGTACGGACGTTGGGGGATATCTTACATTTATGGTACATGGGCCGCTGTCACAGGCTTAAAGGCAGTTGGGATTTCATCTGATCATCCAACTATTCAGAAAGCAAGAGATTGGTTGTTAAATATAAGACAATCTGACGGAGGCTGGGGTGAATCATGCCAGAGTGATTTTCATAGAGAATATATTCCTTTACCCTACTCTACACTAGTGCAAACTTGTTGGGCGGTTGATGCATTAATTTCTATCTCTGAGTTTCCTACAAAAGAAATCATAGAAGGAATTATAAGAATTTTAGAATGGCAAAATACAGAAACTAGTCGGACCACTTATCCTACAGGTGCAGGTTTACCAGGACACTTTTATATACACTATCACAGCTATCAATACGTATGGCCTTTGGTTACATTGAGCCATTACTTAAAAAAATACAATTAGTTCATTATTGGATTTTTTTAAAAAAATAGTTAATCTATCTATCCCCCTCCTTTTTCATCTCATATACTATATTGTTCCTATCTTTATTTCTGTAATTTACTTTTATTTGAAAGGAGGTTATGTCAATGTCCAATATTGATCCTAGTTTAATGCGTGTTTTCCGACAAAGAATTAGAAACCCCCAATGTTTCGGTCGTGTATGTGGAGTTCTTAGATCATGCAACCATCGTCAGTTAAGAAGTCCCGCAGGTGCATACGGTCTTGTTGATCGTCTATCTGATTGCTGTGGAGTACCTGTAACAAAAGCTCAGAGAGATCATGCAGCACACTGGCTTATGAATTGTGGAGTTGATCCTCAAAACACAGCTCATCGAAGAAGGATGTGGGGTATGGTTAGGGGAGGTTTGTGGTAAAACGAAACACTTTATAGCAGGGCAACTAACCATGGTTAGTTGCCTTCTTTTAAAATGAGTTGCGAGACACACTCTACATGTGGTGAGTGTATGTGGCAACACAGAGATGTTGGCTGGATTAGTTATATTTGCTCGACTCCAAATCAGTGGAATCGAGCCTAATTTTCTTCATCATATTTGGTTGTTGCTTATTCTAAAGTACTCTAATTTCCAGTATGTTATTTCAAATGAGTTTTCATTTTATTATGCATAATACTAGTCCCTTTCCCATAATTCGTTCATATCACTTTACTCCCTTCTTTTACAGTCCCAATTCGTTAGCTCAATAAATTCAACATAAAATATCTTTATTCATTTTTATAATACAAAAAGAACGAATCCCTTTAATAAGAATTCGTTTTTGATAAATGATTATACGTTTATTAGCAAACAGAGCCATGCACTGTTCGGCATTAGTAATAGATATAAAAATATGTCAGTCCCCTGTCATTCTTATTATCTTTGGGCTAACGCCTAAATACGCATTAATGCGCCATTAGGCTTTGGTAAATCTTGAGCTGTTATCTGATTCATTTTACAAAAATGTTTAAAAAATTGTTGTGCTAGCTCTCGTTCTGTTGGGTCACTTTTCAACGAAACTATATCAAGCAAAATTTGAGCCATCCATAAATTATCAAAATAACGGTATTTACCTGTATTCCATGTCATTTTGTCAGGGGATTTTTTATCTACATAATATTCCCATAAAAGTAGCTGATCCGATTCCTGTTCTGTAAGTTGGAGTCTGTATTTTGAATGGGCAGGAATATTTCCATCTTCACACAGCTTACCGATAAAATCTTCATTCACCATATAGACACCTAAGATACGTCTGTCTTTTTCAGGCATGCCGGAATCTATTGCTGTTAACAGGACGGCGCTATTTTGGTGCATGCGGATAGGTTTGTTTGGCTTCCCCTTGTTATTACCACTTTTTATTGCGCCTGAAAAAACCTTCCACTCTGAAAAAGAACTATTTTGTTCTTCTGTATCACACCTAAAAACCATTTGTGATTCTGGATGAAGTTTATGATGTTTCATAAGCTTTTCGTGTTCTATGCGAAGTTTCTGGTTTTTTCGTTGTAGTTTTTTTTCCTCTTCCTTCTTCCTTTCTTCCTCCTTTCGTTCCATTTCCTTTTTTTGTATTATTTTTTCAAGTGAATTAGCATCACTTTTATCATGTAGTTTTAGGTGCTTTCCAAATACATCGGGGAAAACAAACATTTTATTTTCCGATGCGAAATGTATTTCAATAATAGACTCATTATGTTTAACTATACTGCCCATGCCAAAACGCTTATGTGTAACTTTCTTATTGATTAGATTCATTATTCTAGTCCTCCTTATGGAATAAAAACTCGGTTACTATTAGATAGTAAATTAATAATTTAATTCAACTAACTACCTTAAAAGCTCACATAACTGTTTTAATTTTTTTCTTCGGCTTAAAAAAGGATATTAAAAAACGTATCCAAATTCTATCTGCAAAAAAGGACAGCGGAATTCGAAATACGATTTAAAAAAACAATTATAAGACTATTATAACATTTTTTAATAAATTCACAAATTTATTATTGACAACATATTTTATCATGAGGTAAAATAAAAAATTATTCTCTAAATCCCCTTGAAATAAAGACCTCATAAAAAGTCACGAAACTTCTGGAAAGCCCCTATAAATAGCCACTTAATTTCCATCATATATGCTGAGCATTAGATGTTTTCCAATTAAGTTCCATATAAAAAGACCCCAATTTCGCAAAAGTTATTTGCAAGAAAATCAGGGTCTGTATTGAAAATGTCTACTTTTTCAAGTTATATAGTATAGCTTTTAAATTATCAGAATTGTTTACGAATTACACATGTGCCCGATAACTCCAACCATGCAACTGCCTCACAATGCGGCGAGTGCTGAGGGTGAACGGAAAATTAATATGATGTAGTAGAATCACTTTACATTTTTAAAAATTATATTTAAATTAATACTCTCTTTCTTCCCTAGCCCTTCTAATTTGTTCATCTTTCTTTATCCCCTCTGATTGTTTAATTTCATATTCTGCCCATTGTCTAATTCTGCTTAATCTATGGTGTAAATATGGTTCCATTTCTGTTTTAAGATTTTCATGATTTTCTATTGCTTCAGAAATATTTATTACTTCAAAATGTCTTCCAGCAATAAACTCGCGGAATAGTCTATCATCCCATTCATCGGTAGAAAGGATCCACTTGTAGCTTTTGAATAAAGTTCGATTAAAAGTAAGTTACAAACGCTGATTTTATACAGAAAGAAACCAACTGTTTTGAAACAAAGTTTGATCAAACAGTTGGTTTCTTTATTTATCCAGTTTGGTTTTTATAATAAAGATTGATTATTTCGGGATGCGAATCTTCAATTAAAGCACTCGTTAGTTCAATTCTATGTCCTTTAGTCGGGGCGTCCGACCAATTTGTTCATAGACTTCTTTTTCTAAAAGTTGTTTTGAATCTTTGAAAATTCCGCCTAATGTTTATTCAACCCCATTTCAAAAAAATGAATTTGTAGAGAATTATTAATCAAGAAAACATTCAGAATCCAACCGAGAATAGCAACGATAATAATACTCCACGCATATTTCTTACGCTGTGTTACACCAACAATTCCCATAATCCCCCCTAATAATGGTGATAATAAAATACCGATAATATACGCAAAAATATTGTAGGTTTTATAACTGTAGAGTTCATTACTTTCATTATTATTTTTGTCACTATACATATTAATCCCCCTTGTTTTTATGTAAAAATCTACCTAAACTAATATTAACATTAAAGGAGTTTTATGATATTCCTTCTTGAATTAAACTGCGCCGTTAGTTCATTAAGAAAAAAAGAGCTGCATATGTAACTCAATGATCTTCAATTAAAGCACCCCGTTAGTTGAAGTAGAAAAAATAGACGCATATTCAACACTCGCGCCAGTTCTCCTTCACTTAATTTAAAATAGAGACGGTGCATAAAGAAATTAATTCAATTAAGCCATAGCGTTTTGCTACAACTAGAGCGTCTCATCCAATTTCTGAATCTTTGAGTTGGAAATTAAATAAACATTGCCAAAAACGTCGATTTTGTCTCCTTTTACACGTACAGCGCAATCTTTGTTCGACGCATAAATATTTATTTCTTCCGATAGGGGAGATAGTTCGCTTTGAACCAGTGCCATGTTATTTTCAAGATCAAAATGAGACAGGACGGAAAAATTGTCAAGACCGATTCCGTCGTAAACAGAGCTCATTTCAACTTCATCTCCAAAGTTTTTCGAGCATAACCATTTAGCGGACATGTTGATTGCTCCAGCGCTTGCTCCCATTACAACGGCGTTGCTTTTTTTAATCGAATCCGATAATTCATATTCCATCAAAAAACCATTTTGATTAAGAATATTACCACCCAACAAGAAAATGACGGAAGCATTTTGAATTATCGTTTGGGCATCTTCTTTCTGTACGCGGTAATTAATTAAATGATACTCATCAAACATAATACCAGCCTGATCGAGCCACGAGCGTTCAGTAGCGCCATCATCTTCATAAATAGAAGGATTCGAGCTAATCATAGCCAGCGATTTTCTATCAGTTATATCCTCCTGTAACACCCTACCCAGATCTTCTGGAAAAAAATTATCAAACCAACCTAAATAATAGTGAATTTTCATAAGTACCCCCTCAGCAAAATGTAAATAACATTTATTCCTTGCGTCACTCATTCTGTTTTCTTGTCACTCTCAATATGCCCGATTGTTAAACACAATTTAAACAACACTCTTCAACTATCCTGCCCCGTTAGCCATCCATGAAGCACAAAAATCAGCACTTCACCACAGAAAATGAAAGATGATTAAGTTCTTTCATGGGAGTTTAAGTACATTTTTTCACAATCTTTACTATTACATTAACATAAATATCCAATAAAAATCATCTAACCTCTAAGAAATATACAGAGGAGAGATGATTTTAATCAATCTTTATTACAAATTATCGATCTTTATTATAAATAATCAATCTTTATTACAAAGCTACACCACTCTGTAAGAGGAGGAAAATGTTGCAGAACTAAAAGCTCATATTCTACAGCAACTTAACCCAAATCAACTTATAAATGAACTAACGCCATCTTTATTAGCTCGGTTCATTCATAAAATAATAGTAAATTAGAAATTCCAAAGACACATCCTAATAAGTCATACGTTGAAAAGCACGCTTAATGTAGAATTAGTCAACTAATTCAAGCCACGCAACAGCCTCACAATGTACGAAGTGTACGAACAACACATGAGATGTTTATGGGTATATCAACTTCTCAAATGCCTATGTATGCATGATTATAACATTAGATAACCACAGAACACCTTCATTGTTATGATGGATGGTAGTTTTAACTTTTTATTATGATATGAATTTAGCTACTACCAAAGCCGCGGTACAATAAATATCTACTGGTATCCATAAGAGCCAACCTATCATCCAGTTTAATTTTATATATACATTAGATGGTATTATTTCCACAATCCTACTTGGTGAAGATCGTAGGGTTCCTAAAGTTGTGATGGATTATTATATTTTGAGCAGGAAGAAAAACAAAAAAGATATTATGAAGAATTTAAAGTTGACTCAACCGACACATTAAAAAAAGTTACCTATCATTCAACAAGAAATCAGCAATAGAGAAGCTTTTGAAAAAATGATTGAGGAATATGATGAAGTTGCTGGAAGTCGTTCTCCAGAAGGTCTTCATTATTATGAGATTGAAGGTTAAAAAAGCACAGAGAGTTCTGTGCTTTTAATGTTATAAGCTGTTTTCTTTATTCCCCAATCTGGTCGTTAGCTGAATAAATTGGTTATATAATTTCCTTTGAAAAATAAGATCAAGTCTCCAATTGCCCCAATACAAAAAAATATAAAATAATAACTTGCAATTGTCACCTTTTTGTTAAATAGTTCCTTGAGTGCTTGAATAAACAACTCGTCAAACTTAAACCAACTTAATATCCAACCAGTTAAAAGAAAACTTATAATCATCATTTCCTTTTTCTGCCCCCTGCTATATGAACCTTTTAGTAAATACTTCTTTTCTGTTTATTGATTTCTTAAATCTTTTGCACAACAACAGCTTTTGAAAACGGAAATGTATAAAAAATTGCTTTATTTCAACGCGATTGGAAACTGAATTCAATATTTGAATGTATTCAGCAGTTTTACTGAAATCAGAAATGACTAATCGACCATTTGGGCTTAAAACCCGCCACATTTCAAGGATCGCCTTCCTTCTTCCTTCTTCACTTTTAATGTTATGGACTACGAAGTTTGAGACAACAACATTGAAACTTCCGTCCGAAAATGGAAGTTCCCGAGCGTCAGCATCCACGATGTCGATTTCTGCCACACTTTCAGCAACTATATTAGCTTGTAGTTAGCTTTTCCATTCCCTCCCAAATCCCATTTTGCCCAAACATCAGTAGCTGTCACCTTACAACCCCTTTGAGATGCGGAAATAGCTAAAAGTCCACGACCTGTTCCCACATCAAGAAGTTCATCACCTGATTTAGCTTGTGCAAGGCTCAAAATCACCTCTCTGATTGAGAAAATGTTCGTACTATAAAAATCGTTAAGCGTTGATGTCTTCAAAAGAATATCGATAACGTCTGTATTCTTCGGGCATAGCTTAAAGAACAGTTTATTAAGTGCATCCTCCTGCAGGTGGTAGATCTCAAGGCCGTCCCACTTTACAAGATAAAACTCAACCCGCTCGATCGATGGATAAGGAACATCAACATCCATTTTCTTCTTACGAGTATATACACGATTAGAAGTCTTTTTCTGCTTGAGCGCAGATGGATCTGCAGTTCCATCAGAATCTAAGAATAAACGGAACTTTCTAAGAAGAGACAAGTAACCACTAACAAGTGAATTAACATTACCGGCTGCGTTCTCAGAAAGTGGAGTTGAAAATGTTACTATATCCATACCTTTTGTTTCATCACATATATTTCATTAATTAATTGTAAGTTATGCGGATAAAAAATCATCTTTCTCTCACACTAATGGTGGAGGTGAGATGATCATGGGTAATAATAAACATAAAAATAATAAAACTCAAGACAACAAAAAACAGCAGAATCAAAATCAAAATGCTAACAGAGAACGTAAAAATGAAAACAGAGAAGAGTTCGCTGAAGAAGTAGATTTCAGTAGTATTCAAAATGAAAATAAACGTTAATAGTGATAAACTAACTCCCAATATTCACCTTAGAAAAAGGTGTGTATTGGGGATTTTCTTATTGTGTAAACATCACCTAGATCCATCTCTTTCGATTTCTTAAAGTACAAAAAAACCGGAAATAATTCCGGGCTGATTACCACTTACTTTTTTCCTTCTTGACACACTGTCTCGCTTTCGCATTCGATCTTAAGAATAACCTAAGACAACGGTGCTTTAGCTTACAGTTGTTGGTTATTTTATTCAGAGTAAACGATCTATCGTACTCATCGGGTTAACCCTTATAATGGTGGTTTTAACTTTTTATTTTGAAAAGAATTCAGATACCACCAAAGCCGTAATACAATAAATATCTATTGGTATCAATAAGAGCAATCCTATTATCCAGTTTAATTTTATATATACATTAGGTGGTATTATTTTCGATGCTATTTTTGTATTTCCTACGAGTTCATTATTTTCCCGTACCCCTTCAGAAATATTCTCAACCTTCAGTTCTGCTTTAGTTAAATTAGGATTATGAAAATCAACCTCTAAAAATGCGTATTGAGGATTTGAAATCGACAATTTCACACTCCTTTTTTTCATCCTAATTCCTTAATAAATCAATTAAAAGCTTAAATTGCATGTGGCTATTATATTCACAAGGTAGTAACAATATGCACTATTAATTTACAAAGTTTTGCAATGAGACCAATCAATTGTCGATTATTGACGTAAAATTTTAAAGAGTGTTTTTTCTTCTTTTATAATTCAATTTCAACCTTTTATTCAAAATGCCTTTAAGCTTTCAACAAAAAATTAATAACCCTTCTTCGGAAGAAAGCCCAGAATAGTTACTTCAATGATCCTCAAAATATCCTGTTTACCGTATTAAATACCCCGTTAGCACAAGAAGCGAGTGTACTAATAAAGGGTGAATTCCCATACTCGGGCATGTGTTAAAGATGCAATGGAAGAGAATATCATTCCCCACGACTTCACTAAAAATACGGTGTTAAATTTCACAGTAAAAATTCTCTTTTTTCCGTCTTCATGGCAATTCAGGAGCGAGCGGTATAGGATACTTCACCTCTGAAAAATTTTTGATTAGCAATTCCTCTTTTAGCATTTGTCCCGTTACTTTATCGATCGTCTTTCGCCAAATTTCATTTTGACGATAGTTTTTCCCGTCTCTTTTTAAAAATTGAT
Source organism: Lysinibacillus sp. NPDC056232 (assembly GCF_042267565.1). Classification (NCBI taxonomy): domain Bacteria; kingdom Bacillati; phylum Bacillota; class Bacilli; order Caryophanales; family Bacillaceae; genus Lysinibacillus; species Lysinibacillus sp. NPDC056232. The sequence goes on from NZ_JBHJTF010000020.1 coordinate 86,208, forward strand.
GGTCTCTTTCCTCAATATGGTAAGAGTAAGGCATTTCTTCATTAGCAAAAATAGCGCCTTTTAAATGTTTATCTGTTACCCAAACCTTTATTTGAAAAGATTTGGATGTCGGATTATAAAATCGTAAATCTATATAATTGAAAAAAACACTTGCACCACTTCCAAATGGAAGCGTTCGCCCCGAATCAGGAAATGGGTCGAAACTATGATGATGTCTTTCCGTAACAATAAGAGGTGTGTGTAGCGCCATCCAATACAGTAGATTAGCAAGCTGACAAATTCCACCGCCAATGTCCGTCTTTACTTCTCCCATTGCGAGCTGCATGCCTTCAATATAGCCTTTTGTCTCAGTCGTTTTCCCTACTAGTTGCCAAAAAGAAAAAGTTTCACCAGGCTTAATGATTACGTCATCGATTTCACTCGTAGCAATTTTTAAATTGATTATTTTATTTTCTTGTAACTTAGAATCACTGTTTCCTAATTTTCTTTTCAGTAATGATTGATGCTTTTTACAAGTATAGGGAAATGTAGTTGATAACGCTTTATGTGTAGCAAACCGTTTTCTTTCTTTTAAATTTGCTAAAAGCCGAAAAAGTCTTTTTTTGCAGATCCTTCATTACATGATAAACAACTTCCGATGTAATTAAAAAACCTTGAGAATCTAAATTAATTTTGTTCGAGCAACCACCTAAGAAACCTTCAAGGTATTGTTGTGCCTTAGCATAATTATGTTTATCAATCTTGACTTGGATATTATGTATTTCTTCAGTTATCTTTTCCGAAAGTTCGTCATAAATGACATCTAAGTCCTCAAACTTACAGTGCAAATCTGCCCTCAATTTGTTAATGACTTTCTGAAGGTCAGGTATAATAGATTATAAATCTCTGCGGATTTGACTAGTAAGTTCATAATTCTCTATAACTACTTTATTTGTTTCTGTTAATAATTCCTTACTCTCTTTTACCTCTGACTCTACTGCTTTGACAGTTGAAAGTATTGTTCCCATTGCACTGTTAATAAGATTATACATTTCAGCCATGAGTTGATCTTTTAACTCGTCCTTTTGATTTTCAAGCATTTGCTTTAGCATTAGCCCTATTGTTTCCTGTTCTACACTTTGGTTCGGGCTCTTTATTACCGGGAATTCAATCATAGCTTTGGCCAAAATTTCTTTAGTTTCCATTGTTATCTTAGTGAAATTTTCATCATTAGAATCTATAAACATTGTAATTTCGCTAGAAGTATCTGTTGAAGAAAAATTCGAACTTCCCGTGATTAATGCCTTTTCACTAATAATCATTTTTAAATGTAAATGGCGAACACTAAAAAATTGGATATTCCCAATTTCACTAAATATACTCAAGTCTTTGCACGTGTGCCCATGTATTAATATGATCCTGACTCCTCGTCTTGATGTTTCTCTAAGTTGTTGAATAATTATTTCTGGAAGTAGTTCAGGAAATGGTAAGATTAAGATCAACTCTTCTTCTGATTTCTTTATTATCCTATCCAATGTGACTAATGTATCGAATGGTGAAAATTTATAACTCATCAAATATACCCCCGCATACCAAATTCATATGATCCTCCTGCCCCAATAACTAATATTGCACCATGCACTCTCATATCGTTACTTAATTCTTTTAATAGATTTACACTATTCAAGCCTGAATGCCCTCTTATTTATCTTAATTATAAATATGCGATACATATAGTCGACCAAATATGTATGACTATTGAATTTATAAGTTATGAACTAATATACAATTTTCTACATCATAGCATTATGATTATATTTTTAAAACTGCATAAAAATATACCAAACGACTGTGAATAGATTTTTCTATTCCTCTAAATTTCCGAAAAACCCCTTTAATTTATAAGTTGCATAGCTATTGAAATATTCAGTATGCTCAATCGGTGAATATCTTTTAAATTCTTCGAAAGATTTATAATGGTCACCAATATAAGAAATAAGAGAGAACGTTAAAAGAGCATAATCTCCATAAATACCACTATAAGTTGTCCAATAAATGTTTTTTCTAGATTCAAATATCTTATTCACTTTGACATATAGTAAATATACTTCCTCATTCTTTATATCAAACCATTTTTCGTCAAGTAAACGTTTTGTTGCAAAATCACGAGTATAGACGTCAGTGTATTGAGACTCTTTCAATGATTGATCTAAGTTGTAGGAAAACTTATAAAAGAAATTACTAATAA
>NZ_JBHJTF010000021.1:0-88288 GCF_042267565.1 Lysinibacillus sp. NPDC056232
TGAGCCAGGATCAAACTCTCCATAAAAAGAAATTTGATTAGCTCAAATTGTTTTGCTGGCATCATGTTTGATGTCCAAAATTTTGTTTCGTTCACCAACTCAAGGCTAGTTACTAAAAACTTTATTGATTACGTTTTGCTTGTTCAGTTTTCAAGGTTCATTTTGTCGTTGTTGTTTTTAACAACTTTATCATCATAACTCATCTCCGACAATAAGTCAACAACTTTTTTAAAATCTTTTTTTTCAAGTCGTCCTTCTTGTTAAGGACAAGTAATAATATATAATATAGCAATTTAAAAATCAAGCTTTTTTCGAAAAAAGTTTAAAAATCTTTTTCTCATCCACTACAAATAATAGAATTCCTACTATAACAATTAATCCACCAATAATTTGTGTGGCTATTAAATACTCTTTAAAAATGAGAAGAGCTAGAATGGCCGCGCCAATTGGTTCAAATAATATCGCAATAGAGACCACATTTGTACTAACGTATTTGATAGACCAATTAAATAGAGTATGACCAAATAAATTAGGCACGATCGCTAATAAAATAAACCATATCCAGTCCATAGTTGGATAGGGGCCGAAAGATTCACCCTTAATAAGAACATAGATAAATAACGTAATTGTACTAACAGCATAAACAAGCATCGTATAGGTCACAAGAGATAACCTCTTACGTACATCTTGTCCAAATAAAAAATAAGCAGTAACGAGTGCACACGCAATAAGAGCAAGCATGTCTCCATAAAATGCAGTACCGCTAAGTTTAAAATCTCCCCAACTGATTAAAATACTACCAACAATAGCAACCGCTCCTGCAAGTATGGTTTTCAGAGTAATGTTCTCTTTGAAGAAAAAATATGTACCTACAAATGCAAACAACGGCTGTAGTGTAACCAAAACTGTAGAACTTGCTACAGAAGTGTAATGGAGTGATTCAAACCACAAAATAAAATGGAAGGCTAAAAATATGCCTGCAACCGAAGAAAATCCCCAATCACGTATTGTTAATTTCTTTATCTCGTTAGTGTACTTCCAAAAAAACAGAGGCGCCATTATTAACACCGAAAACAACATACGGTAAAACGCAATAACCCCTGCTTCTGCATTTGCCAATTTTACAAATATGGCAGATAAGGATACAGAAATAACACCAATAAATATAGGAATGTATGGATGAATTTTTGGTTTCTCCATTAAAACCAACCTCCAATCAATTTTGCCTAGGCATAATTACGTCTGGATTCGGCTTTGTGCTATCCGTGATATCTACCTGAGGCTTTAACTTATACCCGCATTTATCGAACCACCAATAGAAGTGGCGATTTCTGTAGCTACTTTAGTTCACTACATAAAACATTTGTAGCTGGCGTTTCACTTTCGCTAAATAAAAGATTTGTAACTGACGCTTCGCTTTCGCTACCTAAAATAATTGCCGAAAGAAGTTAAAAATACTTCTACTTCATTCCTATCGTGATGTACAATACAAAAAAGTAATGTACATATAATAATGACACCTTGCATATCTCTTAGCAATACGAAATATCTGTGGAGGGTTGCGTATGGAAACATTTGAAAATTTGATTACATATGAAGTTGGCATAAAATTAGTAATTGCAGCCACATTAAGTTTAGTAATCGGCATCGAGAGAGAATTAAAAAAGAAGCCTGTAGGATTAAAAACGAGCTTAGTTATCGCTACATTTAGCTGTTTATTAACTGTTATTTCGATTGAAACCGCCTACTCAACACCCCCAAGGTCGGAAATCAATATTACAATGGATCCTCTACGCTTAGCTGCCCAAATTGTTAGTGGAATTGGATTTCTTGGAGCAGGTGTTATTTTAAGGCGCGGGAATGATAGTATCTCAGGTTTAACAACTGCAGCAATGATTTGGGGAGCTGCGGGGATAGGAATTGCTGTTGGCGCAGGCTTTTATATAGATGCTACTTTGGCGGTTATTATCATTGTCTTCGGCATTGAGGTTTTATCGCCGTTCCTAATGAAAATAGGACCAAAAAGGATTCGTATGCGAGAAGTATCATTGAAAGTTCAGATTAACAATGATGAAAATAGTGAATCCTTTTTAGCATTTCTAAAGGAAAACAATATTATTATCGAAAACATACGCATTCAAGATGTTCCAAATAATAATAATGTTTTTCACGAATTAGATTTACGCTTATCATTAATAGTTTCTGATAACTTATTGTCATTTTATCGTTCGTTACGAGCACTACCCTATATAGAAAAAATCGAAATGGAAATTTTAAACTAGTTGGAGGTTCTTTCGTGGGAGAAATATTGAAACTATTAAAAAACGGGAATAAACCTTCTCTGTTGGCAGCAGTTGTCAATGCCTTTTTAGGAATTATTAAAGGTGTTGCCTTCTTCTTTACAGGTAATGTTGCCATGTTTGCAGAAATGATGCACTCACTAGGAGATGCAGCAAACCAATTATTCGTTTATATCGGCTCAGCGCTTTCGAAAAAAGCACCGACAAAACAGTTTCCTGGAGGCTTTGGCCGAATAGTAAATTTAGTTTGTCTTTTTGCTGTTATAATCGTGGCGATCCTTTCTTATGAAACTATAAAAGAAGGCTGGCATCATTTTATACACCCAGCTGGAGAATCCAAAGGAATGTTCATTGCACTTGGCGTATTATTGATTGGTATTGTTTTAGAAGGGTCAGTTCTTGCGAAGGCTGCCGTTGAAATACTACATGACGCTGGGCAGGAAAAAACGGGAATAATAACAGCTATCCCTAAAGCTTTTCCCTATTTAAATCGCGCAAAACCAGCAACAAAATTAGTGTTTATGGAAGACTTAGTGGCTACAGGCGGTAACTTCTTGGCCTTCGCAGCTATTTTAATCGCACATTTTACAGGCTGGACAAGAATAGAAGGACTTGTATCAATGATTATTGGCTGTATGATGTTCTATGTAGTAGCGAAAGTTTTCCTTGATAATGCGCGTGGGGTTATTGGTGAAACAGACGAAGAAATGCTAAATCATATTGCTCATCTTGTTATGGATGACCCAAACATTAAAGATATTGTTCGTTTAGAGGTCGTTAAAGAAGGTGAATTTTTACATGTGGAATTAGTTGCCGAAGCTGACCCCAACTTATCACTCGCTTTTTTAGATGATGTCCGCGACCATTTAACAGAGGTCATTTTAAGTCAGAAAGGCGTATCAAAAGTGGCCATTATATTTGATGAAGATGATGGGCAACTAGCTTGGGTGCATATTGGTGAAAGACCGGAAAACTCAACACCCAAACAATAACATCATGATCAAAAATAATTTTTCTAAATAAAATAAATAGCCAATTGCCTTATTTCAGGCAGTTGGCTATTTTTTATACCAGCACTAGATGACTTTGTTCTCGTTTAACTTCTTTTGTATCTTCTATTAAGCAATCTAGAATCTCTTCATTATTTACAAAAACATGATCTGTTATCATAAAAGTTAATAACATTTTTAATGCGATAACCTTTTTTACACCTTGCTGTTGAATAACGATTTTTGAGAATTTTAATGTTGCCAATCGATTAGCTAATGCATATTCTTCTGCATTTGTAATCTCTCTTCCATCTGCATAGCAACCTAATATGAAATTACCCGCATAAGAATCTTTCAATACATTAGGATGCATAGATCGGTAATGTACCTCTGCAATTGAATCATCATTATTCATCATTTGATGAGTCACCAAATAATGTTTTAAAGCACCTTTTAAATCAATCGCAATAGCTGTATCTGCTAGTATTGTTCGATAATAAACTAGCACTATTTCAGTATCTCCTAAATAAGGTTCCACTTCTACAACGATTTCCCCAGAAGGACGTACAAAAACTTGTACATTTGCTTTATTTACACCATCTGTAAAGGTAATATTCGTTTGGCCACATTGTAAGCTTTTAAAAAATATACTTTGATCAACGATATATCCCGTGACAATTTGGTCATTCTCAACTTGCAGTGATTTCGTTTCAATCCCCAATACTTCTACACAATTCTGCATTTTATAAACGTGCCGCTGAAATGGCGTCTTTATGCAACCCGATGTGACATTGCAATCTTCAAGCATTTGTTTCAACATTTGTCCCTCTCCATCCTAGTTTATTATTATCTTTATTTTAATAAACATAGTTGAACAAATTCTGAACAATTTTACAATTAACGAGAACATTCGACAAGGACTTAGTTATTTCCTAAGATTTTTGTTAGGACACTGGCACAATAAAAAATATGAGACTACAACGCGTAGCCTCATGTCTATTTTCATATTAAAGAGCGTTTTGCAAAATAGTTCGCACATCTTCTTCCTGTAATTTGTTGAAGTTTCCAAAGGGTCCATTTTGCATAGCATGCTCTAAAATTTGCTGGAATTTTGAATCATCAATGTCATAATCCGCTAGGCGACTTGGAGCTCCTAGTGAAGACCAGAATGCCGATAAACGATCAATCCCTTCGTATGCAACCTCTTCTGGGGACTTCCCTGTTGCGTCAACACCGAAAACGCGTGTTGCAATGCCTGCAAAACGCTCTGGATTTACGGGTACACTCAGACGCATCCAATGTGGTTGTAATATTGCTAAACCACCTGCGTGCGGAATATCGTACACTGCAGATACAGCGTGCTCAATATTATGTGACGCCCAATCACCGCGAGAGCCAATTGATAAGAATCCATTTAATCCAATTGTTCCGGCTAATAAAATCGTTTCACGCAACTGGATATTCTCTAAATCTTCTATCAATTTAGGTGCTGTTGCAATGACAGTTCTTAATACTCCTTCACACATTTCATCTGTAATCGGTGTATTCGTCGTATTATGGAAATATTGTTCAATTACATGCGACATCATATCAACCATACCGTAAACTGTATGATTTTTTGGTACTGTCACTGTATACGCTGGATTTAAAATCGAAAATTTCGGGAATACAGCAGGGCTACCCCAGCTTAGTTTTTCCTCAGTAGCCGCATTTGTAATAACAGAGCCTGAGTTCATTTCGGAGCCTGTTGCAGCTAGCGTTAATACCGTTCCAAGCGGTAAAGCGTCCTGCACAAATACTTTACGCTTTACAATATCCCAAGCATCGCCATCATATTTTGCACCAGCGGCTATTAATTTAGAACAGTCAATTACGGAACCGCCTCCAACAGCTAATACTAGATCTATTCCTTCTTTTTTACAAAGATCAATACCAAGTCTTGCTGTTTCTACACGTGGGTTTGGCTCAACACCGCTTAGTTCAAATATTATTTTATCCGCTTCTTGTAACTTCTCGATGACAGCATCATATACACCATTTTTCTTAATGCTTCCTCCACCATAAACAACTAACACCTTTTCACCATGCAGAGCTAACTCATTTGATAGCTTTTCCAGTGCATTTTCACCAAAATGTAACTTCACTGGATTATAAAATGTAAATGAATCCATTCAATTCGCCCCTTTCTACTCGGATTTTCTCATATTTATATTGGAGAAAGCAAAGAATAAAGATCCCTAAACATGAATCATGTAAGCATTATAAATACTAAGAATTTTCTCTGGTACTGAAATACCAATTTCCGATAATTTTTCTTGTATCCTCTCATAGCACTTTATACAATCCTGTTTTTTGTTTTGCACAATTAAAAATTCTAGTAGTAGAAACATATAGTTTTCGTTAAACTCATCTAGCTCTAGCATCTTTTGTAAACAGTTTAATTTTAGTAATGAATTAATAGAAATTGTAGTAGTAATATACATTTCGAGTACATGTAAGATCCCTTGCTTTAAGCGCAGCTGGGTTTGAATAGCCCAAGAGTACTCCTCCTCCGCTAAAAAATCACCTTCATAGTAATTTAAAAGCTGCTGGATGGATATTTCATCATGCCTTTTCTGCTCTAGCAAATAAATAAATTTATCATAATCACTAGCCATTTCCACATTTAATTGATAATGATTATTGACCAATCGAATTGGATCTTGAATACCTTTTTCTTTAAGGTGCTTCCTTAACTGGTAAATAGACGTATGTAAGTTACTGGCCGCCTTCTCAAATTCTAAATCTGGCCAGAGCTCCTCTATTATGACAACGTTTAACATAGGCTTTTTTTGATGAAACCATAAATATAAAAATAGTTCTCGCACTTTCCTAGTACGCCACTTCATAACCTCATGCTGGGCATCCAATAAATAAAAGCTTCCAAATGTATGTGCATATAAGAGATGTTCTTTTTTCACTTTTGCTACATCTTCTTGTAATTGCAACTTCTGCTGCGCTTTGATCAACGCCTTTATGAGCCGCTTCTCATGAACAGGTTTTAACAAATAATCCGTTGCCTCTACATCAAATGCATCCACTGCAAATTGGGCATGTGCTGTAACAAATATTATTTGTGTTGATGATGATTTCCCTTTTAATTGTTTTGCTACCTGTAAGCCATGCACATCAATCATTTCTATATCTAGAAAAACAACATCAATAGATTCTTTCTCTAGAAAAATCAGGGCATCGGCTGCATTCGTAAATGTTCCTTTAATAGAAATCTGAAATTGTGTAAGTCGATTTAACTTGAAACGTAAAACATCAATAGCCATTTTTTCATCATCTACGATAATAATATTCATGCTCCATCACCCTTCGGTAATAATATTAGAATAGTTGTCCCCTTTCCTTCCTCACTATTTAAACGAAGGCTCGCATTTTTCATTAATTTAAATTTTTTTAACGGATTTGTAAAACCAATGCGCGAACTTTCTTCATTAATTAATTGTTGTAACTTTTTAGCGGGTATACCTACCCCATTATCTTGTATTTTAATCCGAACAAATTGTCCTTCTCTCTGGACACTTACTTCAATTGTACCTCCCTCTGGCTTTTTGGAAATACCATGAAAAACGGCATTTTCCACTAAAGGCTGTAGCGATAATGCTGGAATCATAAGTTGTATAGATTCATCAATATCATATTTGACAGTTAAACGATTACCAAAACGCATCTTTTCAATATAAAGATATGCTTTTACGAGCTCCAATTCTTCTTCAATCAACACCATACTGTTACGATAATGAACATTGAGCTTTGCACGGAAGTAAGTTGCTAGGCAGTATAGTGCTTCCCTTGTATTATCCATATCGGAATAGCTCAATCCAATAATTGTATTGAGTGTATTATAGACAAAATGAGGGGTCACTTGCGCATATAAATAATTCATCTCAACTTCGATTGCATCTATTGATGATTGTCGAACCGCTAATAATGATTCTATTCGTATAAGCAATTCATCCGTTGCTACAGGCTTTCGTAAATAATCATTCGCTCCTACTTGCAAAGTTAGCACTAAATCAGAATGTTTCATAATAGCAGTTAAAACAATGATTGGTAGTTCTAACATGTCATATTGCTTGCGCACTTGCTTACATAATTCATAGCCCGACATACCTTCCATCATTAAGTCGACTAGCATACAATCCACTTGATTCGTTTTGATGTAGTCGATAGCGTCAAAGCCATTATCAACACCAATCACTGTATAGCCCTTTAGTGCTAATACATCCGCTAAAACCTTTATATTGACATGATCATCATCTACTACAAGTATTTTTTTATCGTTTCCATTATGAATCAACGGTAGCTCAAGCTGTAATATCTTGGATGCGTTGGTACGTGAGACGATTGCGAATGAGTTTTCAATACCCACTTGCTCTTCTGTTGCAAGAGGCATTGTGAATGTAAAGGTTGTTCCTTCTCCTAAAGTACTTTTTACATAAATATCACCATTTAATTTATCTACAATATTTTTTGCAATGCTTAATCCTATTCCAAGGCCCTCCTTCTGATGATTATTTTTCACTTGATAAAACGAATTAAAAATGCGTTCTAAATCCTGAGCGGAAATTCCTTTTCCGGTATCGCTTACCTCGATGACCATATGTTTCTCTTGCTGATAGGCAGTTACAGTAATTTCTCCAATTTCGGTATGCTGGATAGCATTGTGTAACAGATTGTACAACACCTGCTTAAAGCGCAATTCATCTGTCAGCATGGGCGGCAATGTCAAATCTACTTCAACGAGTAGTCGTACGTGACTATTAGTAGACATCACACTGCGAATTTCTGCTACTACTTCATTAATCACCGTTATTGCCACTGTACGAGGAGAGACACGTATTTCGCCAGACATATAATTGGATGAAAACAGTAAATCCTCTACTAAATAGCCTAAACGCTGTGTAACATTATGAATTAAAATCACTTGCTCCTGTTGGGTACGCTTCAACGGCCCTTCAGCACCTTCCATTAGTGATTTTGATAAATTCAAAATCCCATTTAACGGTGTGCGCAATTCATGGGAGGTTTTCAGTAAAAATCCATCCTTCATTTGATTGTGTACTAATAGCTCCTTTGATAATGTCTGTGCATCTGTAAAGGCCTGATTCATACGATAGTTTAGGAGTAAAGTGAAGCCAACTAATGTACAACCCAAAAATACCAATTTACTATACTCATTAGGTACTTCTGTTAAAAAATTAATGATTACTAATAACGTATAACAGCAACCTCCTGCAAAAATGATTAATATATATCGTGCACCTTCTAGTTTTTTCAAGATAACACGGATTAACATCAATTGCGTGTAGCCAGTTAACAAAATAATCAAAGCTACATATGTAATTTGTCGAATAATCATTGCTTGTGCAGTCATTTCACTTGTATCGAGATAAAATGGATTATAAATACCATATAGAAAAAAAACGCAACCTAGTGAAATAACAATTGTATTGACAATTTTTTTATTCGCCACTTGTGGATACATAGTATAAAGAAAAAGTATTTGACAAATATCGATTAGAGGGATAACACCGAGCTGTAAACGTGACTGGGTAAACGTTTCTTCTATAGGAAAAACTTGAAAGAAAATCTTGTGATTAGTAAAGGACGACTGAAAACCTATCAGTAACATATAAAGTCCGAAAAACAATTCTTCTTTCCTTTTGCGACTTTGTCCATAAATAGTCAGGTAAATGATGCCAAAAACGATATGTCCAAAAATCACCAATACATCAATCAACCTCTTGTGATCGTAGAAATTCTGTATGCTCTCCCTTGTTCCAAATTCAACAGGATAAATCATTCCCGCTGTTGGATATTTATTGTAGCTAGCTACTTGTATTAATATATCAAGCTCTTGCTCGTTACTTTGCCCCATGACAATAAATGCATCATCGTTTTCTGATTGAAAGCTCAAGAAAGATGTACTTGGATTTCCTTTTCCCCCAACGTTGATACCATTAATAAAAACACGACTAGATGAGTGAATATAGCGAAAAAACAAACCATACTGCTCTTCTGTAGGCACCTTTACTACGAGATGATAGGTACCAACAAGAGGTCCTTTTTCATTGAATTGAAAATAATCCTCCCATTTATCAGGAACTTTCATAGATATACGTCGCTCTTCGAAATCATCTAATGACTGTTGAGGCGATATCAGAACATTCGGGTAAAAGGACCAATCCCCATTGAGCTTAATGGTGTTATTATTTTCAAGTTGCTCATTTGAAACAACCGCCATTCCCTGTTTCACAATGCTGTCATTATTTCCCGAAAAATGATGCCTATTCCCTACCACAAAAACTATGGCAAATAACATGAAGATACTAACCACTATTACAAAATCTTTTTTCATTATTATGTTCTCACTATCGTTTGATTTATTTACATAGATTCGATTGCTTAATCATTTATTTTTTTATGTAATTTTTTCTATTATAAAATAATTGAACAAATTCTGAACAATAATTGGGAAGTTATTTAATAGTTTACCCATTCACAAAGCCACGTTCAAACAATTCATTAACATATTCATAGTAGTCAGAGGTTGTTTTGACATCCGTAAATACTTCCTCATTTGCGGCTTTTGCCATGTTTGATGCCACAACAGCAATTGCACTTGTAGCCATAGTTGTAGCCATAGCTACTTTAAATAGTTTGTCGTAAAGTGCTGTGCTATTTTTCATCTTTATGTTCTCCCCTTCACTAAAAATCGGCTTCATGATTTTCCTATTTAGTCTATCAATGGATGCCTGAACAAAATCTGAACAGATCTTTTAAAAATATCAATTTATTAACAAAAACTCTCTTCAACCAATAAATAACTGAAAAACAGGCTAAAAAATACTTAGCCTGTAATTGCCATACTTATTCAATTAATTTGCTCTTGCCCCTCTTCATCGATGAAATATGCATGAGGTTTCGCTGCCTCTTCAATTTCGTTAAATGCCCAGTGAGATGCCTTCACATCTGGGAAGCTTGGTGTTGTCACGCCATGTAGTGAACCGCGTTCAAACATACGGTTCATCATCACTACTGCTTGGGCACGTGTTAAGTGCTCATCTGGTGCAAAACTGCTATCTGCGCGACCGTTAATAATGCTTGCATTACGATTTGCCTCGATAATCCATTGAGCCCAGTGGCCTTTTGTATCCTTAAACGTGATTGCTACACCTTGTTCTACAGAAAGCTGCTTGTAGTTGGCTACCACTGCTGCCATTTCTGCTCGTGTGATATTTTGACCCGCATGGAAGTTTCCATGGTCATCACCGTTCATAATGCCCTGCTCTTTGACAAAGGCAATAGCCCCTGCTGCACTCTGATCTTTTGCCACATCCTTGAATGGTGCAGTATCTACTGTGCCATCTGTATAGCCTAAGATACGCGCAATCATCGTAGCTACTTGGGCACGTGTTACGTTTTTCTCCGGACCAAATGTACCATCAGGGAAGCCTTTAATGTATGCTTCATGGTGGTGAATAACTTGCTCTTCTTTCTTTTCTACCTGAATAATCGTAAATGTACTGAATTTGTTCACTGTGAAGCGTAAGCCAAGTTTACCCTTCGCCATTGTCACGACTTCAGGGAATACCACTTTTTTCTCGCCATCCGAATGTTCAATAAACACTGCTAGTTGGTCTAAAAATGCTTGACGCTCCGCTGCATCTGTCGGTACTTTTACGCCTTTTAACGGCAGTGTTACTTGAACAGGACGACTTGGCATATTTGTTTCAATCGTCATTGGACGAGCCACGACACGTACATTGTTGCTTTGTAGTGTCTCACGAACCACTCTCTCCACTCGAGCACGTTCTTCAATGGCCTTACGCTCACTTTCCTTTTTCACAGGTACTAAACGGAAGTAGAAATTATCATTCACACCGTCCATTGAGCTGAGTGGAATTGCAATCAGTCCATTCTCTGTAGCAAATTCTAATGATAAACCATTGTCATGTAGTAATTGTAGAGATTGTTTCGGTATTTCTATCGTTACTTTATCTACTTCATCATTGACATCCGGAATGACGATACGAACAATGTTATTGCCAATTCGTTTCGCTTTTTCTACAGCTTCCTTCGAGTTCGCTTCTGTTAATACCACAACATCTGTGATTTCACTGTTGGCATGTTTTGTGCGCTCAATTTCCACTGTTGTTTTTTCCAGTGGGTTTTCGCCATCAATTTCTAATGCCACTTGGATTTTCGTTGTAGTTGTACCAGGTTTAGTCGTTGTTGGTGGTGTTGGAGCTGTCGTCCATGTATCTCCGCCACCGACTGAGCCTGATGACGAGTCAGCGGCACGATAAACCGTAATTGTATATTGTTTGACTCCTGTACCATCTTGAACCGTAATAACCACGGTATTTGCACCGACTTGGAGTGGAACAAGACCAGTTGTCACAACTTGTCCATTCACGGTCATCGTCACTGTAGCACCTGAATTGCTTGGTAGTGCTGTAAATGTTAGTTGAGACGTTGCGTAATTCACATTCATTGTGTAATTTGTGACTTCTGATGAGAAGTTTGGACTTAATGCACCTGTTGATGGTGTTAGTGAGCCTAGACCTGATGTTGGTTGTGTAGGTTTCTTTACAAGTGCATTCTGTGCTGCTGTTAATGCTTGTAAGGCATCGTCTATTTCTGTTTGCGTAGCGCTTCCTTTTGTCAATATAGCTATCGCATCATTTAACGCCTTTTGGTAGTTTGACCAACTTTCTGGTGTATAGCTACCTGCCGATAAGTTCGTTGATTCATTTACTTTGGCTTGCAATGCTGTTTTATCTACTGTAGGAGCAGTCGGGGCATCTATTAATGCATGACGCGCTGCAACTAATTTTTCCCAAGCTGCATTTACCTCTTCTTGAGTTGCTTGTGGATCATTGAATACATCTTGGGCATCTTTTTTTGCCGTTTCAAATGCAGACCAACTATCTTGCGTATAATTCAACTCGCTAAATCCAGCGACAATTGTAAGCTCTTTTTGCAGATTCGTTTTATCAACTGTTTTATCTGAATCTATAAACTCCAATGCATCATGTTTTGCTTTTAAAGCATTGTAAGCTGCATCTATGTCAGCTTGTGTTGAATTTGGATTGTCCAATACAGCTTTTGCTGCACTCAATGCTGGCTCTAAGTCATTCCAACTTTCAGGAGTATAATCTTCTTTTGTTAAGCCTTCGACAATCTCCACTCGAGTCGCTAAAAGTGATTTATCTGGCGCATCGACTGTTAAAAGTTTTGATACTATGCCAGATGTATGACCATTAATTTCTGCTGTATACTCTACATTGTATGTGCCGTTAGGTATATCTTTGTTCGGTGTGATGCTCCAGTTTCCATGTTCATCTGCTGTTGTTGTTAACGTTATGTTATCAGAAATTTTGATTTTTACTGTTGCACCTGGTGTTGCTGTTCCAGTAAATGTTGGTTTAGCTGTACTCACCGTTTCTGTTGGTGCTGTTGCTCCTACTGTTGGATTTGGAGCTGCTGTATCTACTGTCATGTTTACCGTTTGTTTTGCTATCTTGTCGCCTCTTTTTGCCTCGACTTCGATTGTGTAGTCGCCATCTACTAAGTCAATGCTTGGCGTGAATGCCCAATTGCCACTTCCGTCAACCGTCGCATTCCCACTCGCATTTGGTACTTCATTGCCGTCTTTATCTTTAATCACAACTCTCACCGTTGCGTCTTTATCTACTGTTCCTTTAATGTCTGGGTTTTTAGTGTTCACTTTACCTGTTGGCTCCGTGATTTGTAGAGATGGTATGGCAGTGTTTGTCATAGTTTCTTCAAAGCTATTTACCGGTACACCATCTGTACCTGTTAATTTTCCTTGTCCGTCATACTCTACTTTTACGGATTTACCAGTGGTATCTGTCCCTGGTAATGTAATCAGTAATTGCTTTGGATTAGCTGGATCTACTTTCACATCGGCATCAGTAAGTGTAATTGTTTCCGTACCTACTGTCACTGTAAACCCAGTTGCTTCAGGTGCTGTTAATTTGATGTCTTTATCAAATGTCACGACAATTTGATTTTGATTCGCTGTGATTTCTTCCACTTTCACGCTTTGTGGTGCAGGTGCATCCGCTGCAAACGTGAAATATTGACCTTTAGCTAATGTCGCTTTTGCAGCATAATGAGGTGCGCCATTTAAAGTAATCTCTGTTAATGTATATTCAGTTGCTAGTGCAAAATCTGTATCGCTGTTCCCTACTCGTAATGTTGTGTTTTCTGGAAGAGCACTCTTTGGAATGGCAATTTCTACTTCACCCACACTTCCTGTATTTTGTACTTTCCAAATACGTTCAGCATGATTTTTGTTAGTTGTGCCGATTTGCTTTGTGAACGCTAGACCCTTGCCGTTATCGGCCCAGATCAAATATTGTCCATCTGTTAGGGTACCTTGATTAGTCAAATTTGTAGCTGTAAGTGCCTCAACACCAATTGCAACCTGTGTACCTTCGTTAATGCTTCGGCTTTGCTTTTGTTCAAGTTCCTCTGCATCGTCACGACCGATACCAGCGATATTTTGTTGATACTTGGTGTTTTCAGTTGCATCCCATACAATAGCGTTATTTGTCGCTACGTAATTGCTAGTACCATCATTTAACGTAATCCCATATTTTACTGCTAAATACGTTTCAATTTTAGCAGCATCTGCACTTGTTTCCCCATCATACAAAATAATCTCTGCCACATCAGCATTGAGACCTGAGAAGTTACTACTAGAAGCTCCAGGTCCAGTAGCCCCAATAACAGGTGTAAATGTAATTGGTTTAATTGTAATTGTTGGTTGGCCTACAGTAGTCAGCTGTCCATTTATTCTTGCTAATGCCTTTGTGCCATCATCATTCATTTCATAGTTTGCTATTTGGAATATTTTTCTGTTAGCAGGTCCAAAAGAGCGCCATGTAGAGTTTGCACCTGTCCCTACTGCGAAATAGTTTCCACCGCTTCCACCCCCACCTAAAATCTGAGTACCGTACTTGATTATTTCCGTAGAACCAATAAGTGCCCCTGCAGTCCCAGCTTCAGGCCATTTATAAACCGCATATCCAGACTGGAAAGTAATCTGTTTATCTCCTACTAATTTAGCAGATTGATTATAGTGAGCTGCTCCACTTGGGTTATCAAATTTTACACTTGGGTTAAAGTTCACACCATTTACGTTATACTTCGGTGTTCTCTCTTCTTGTCCTGTTGGAATATCAAGTGTAAAATTCACTGGTGCTACAGATTGATCAGCCCAATGTGTTAAATTTCCAGCACTTTCTTTTACACCTTCATTTGATTTCAACCATAGTACTGGTTGTGTACTTACACCACCCGGATTCACAGGATCCGCTGCTAGCGCTTTTTTAGGCAACCCTGTC
This sequence comes from Lysinibacillus sp. NPDC056232, assembly GCF_042267565.1. Taxonomy (NCBI): domain Bacteria; kingdom Bacillati; phylum Bacillota; class Bacilli; order Caryophanales; family Bacillaceae; genus Lysinibacillus; species Lysinibacillus sp. NPDC056232. The sequence continues at coordinate 14,719 of NZ_JBHJTF010000021.1, forward strand.
AGCGAAACACTACTTGTCACAAGTGTAAGTGAAAGCATAACAGTAAGTGAACGCTTCCACCATTTTTTCTGTTTCGTTTTGATATGCATCCTTTTCCCTCCTACCTATTTAAAACTCCGTTGTTCTTCATTAAATATTTTCGCCCCTTTCAAATTTTTAACACCGTCATACCTCAATTTACTATAGTCTTCCTGAACAGAATCTGAACAATTAGTTCTATTTATCTATATATCAGTTCTATCTACCTGCACAAATAATCTATCCATATGTTCAGATTTTGTTTAGGTAGTCATTGTATAGTAGAGACAGTACATAGAACAAAGGAATTTTGCTTATGATTATGTTAAATATTGTAATTATTTGGTTTGTTGTTATTTTCGGTGGATTAGGTATATTGAAATATATGCTTATACAAAAGGAGCGGAAAGTAAGAAAAGCGATGTTAGAAAAGCGGCTGGAGCATCTTATCCAAACGAATAAATACAAATTGCCCCAAGAAAAAAACGAGTCATCCTAATGATATAGGAATGACTCGTTTTGTATTTAAATATTGATTAAACCCATCCACGGAAGCGTGAAGCTTCTGCAGTGCGGCGAACACCTACCATATAAGCTGCTAAGCGCATGTTAATGTTACGTGTTGTCGCTGTTGTATAAACGTTTTCAAATGCATCAACCATTTTTTTGTATAGACGTTCTTCAACTTCTTCTTCTGTCCAGTAATAACCTTGGTTATTTTGTACCCATTCGAAGTAAGAAACTGTTACACCACCAGCAGATGCTAATACGTCTGGTACAAGTAAAATGCCACGATCAGTTAAAATTCTAGTTGCTTCAGAAGTTGTTGGACCGTTCGCTGCTTCAACTACGATTTTTGCTTTAATGTTGTTTGCATTATCAGCAGTAATTTGGTTTTCAATAGCAGCTGGCACTAAAATATCACAATCAAGTTCTAGTAATTCTTTGTTTGAAATTGTGTTTTCAAATAATGTTGTTACCGTACCAAAGCTATCGCGACGATCTAATAAGTAGTCGATATCTAAACCTTCAGGATCATGTAGTGCACCATAAGCATCTGAAATACCGATTACTTTTGCACCTAAATCATGCATGAATTTCGCTAGGAAGCTACCTGCGTTACCGAAGCCTTGAATAACAACGCGCGCACCTTTAATATCAATGCCACGTTTTTTCGCTGCTTCTTGGATAACGATTGTTACACCTTGTGCAGTCGCACGGTCACGACCTTGAGAACCACCAAGCACTAGTGGCTTACCTGTGATGAAACCTGGAGAGTTGAATTCGTCCATACGGCTGTATTCATCCATCATCCAAGCCATGATTTGTGCATTCGTAAATACGTCTGGCGCAGGAATATCTTTTGTTGGTCCTACGATTTGACTGACTGCACGTACATATCCACGGCTCAATCGTTCGATTTCATCCATAGACATTTGACGAGGGTCACAGATGACTCCGCCTTTACCACCGCCATAAGGTAGATCCACGATACCACATTTCAATGTCATCCACATTGAAAGCGCTTTAACTTCTTCCTCAGATACGGCCGGATGGAAACGAACCCCACCTTTAGTTGGTCCTACTGCATCATTATGTTGTGCACGGTAACCAGTAAATACTTTTGTTGTACCATCATCCATTTTCACTGGAATACGCACTTGTAGCATGCGAAGCGGTTCTTTTAACAATTCATACATTGCTTCGTCATAGCCAAGTCTATTTAGAGCCTCTTGAATGACTTCTTGAGTTGATGTGAACAGATTTAAGTTTTCAGACATTATTAAATCGCCTCTTTGTTTTTATAATGATAGTATATCGGCATCATTGTAACATACTTCCGAATTGAAATGTGAACATTTTGTTAAACTTTAAAAACTTTTTCAATTTGCTCAATTGACCAATCTAAATCCTCTTGTGAAATAACAAGTGGTGGCGCAAATCGAATGACAGTATCATGTGTTTCTTTACATAATAGGCCTAATTCTTTAAGCTTTTCACAGTACGGACGTGCTGCCTCTGTTAATTCCATTCCGATAAATAAACCACGACCACGAACGTCTTTAATGACTGGGTTGTTAATTTCTTTTAATTTCCCTTTAAAGTATTCACCAAGTTCGTGTGAACGCTCTGCTAATTTTTCATCTAGTAATACTTTAATTGAAGCAATAGATACAGCACATGCTAACGGATTACCGCCGAAAGTTGAACCATGTGATCCTGGATTGAACACACCTAAGATCTCGCGATTTGCAGCTACACAAGAAATCGGGAATACACCGCCGCCTAAAGCTTTACCTAAGATGTACATATCAGGCTCTACTTCTTCCCAATCACATGCGAACATTTTACCTGTACGTGCTAAACCAGCTTGGATTTCATCTGCAATGAATAAAACATTGTTTTCACGGCATAGCTCGCGAGCAGCTTTTAAGAAGCCTTCTGTTGGAATGACAATACCAGCTTCACCTTGAATTGGCTCAATTAAAAACGCTGCTGTGTTAGGCGTAATGGCAGCTTTTAATGCTTCTAGATTACCGTAATCTACTAACTTAACATTCGGTAACATAGGACCGAAGCCACGACGATATTCTTCGTCAGACGATAAAGATACAGCAAGCATTGTACGGCCATGGAAGTTACCATTACATGCAATGACTTCAGCCTTGCCATCTTCTACACCTTTTACATCATATGCCCAACGACGAGCTGCTTTAAATGCAGTTTCTACCGCTTCTGCACCTGTATTCATCGGTAATACCATTTGTTTATTCGTTAATTTCCCAACTAGCTCATACCATTCACCAAGGTTTTCGCTATAAAATGCACGAGAAGTTAATGTTACTTTATCAGCTTGTTCTTTTAACGCAGCGATAATTTTCGGATGACGATGTCCCTGATTCACAGCAGAGTAAGCTGATAGCATATCTAAGTATTTATTACCTTCCGGATCTTTTACCCAAGCACCCTCAGCCTCTGCAATGACGATTGGTAGTGGGTGATAGTTTGCAGCACCAAAATTTTGAGTTTGTTCAATAACTTGATCTGTTTTTGTCATATAGTATTCTCTCCTTATGTTCATGATGAAAAATCTTTGGAAGACTATGTTTTTCTATAAGTAAATTTAATAGAACAATTTCGCATTTTCTGAATATAAAAAACAAGAATCGGCCTAGCTACCCCTAGGTAAGCCGCTACAACGTTAGCGTCTGCGGTTCTTGCTGAGCCAACTTTACCAGGAAGATTCTCGCAGATTCTCTTATCAGCCCCGGCCAGATTCGGTTTTGCGCTTGCACAAAACCGAATCCGTGACATACGCCGAGAGCTATAACTTCTTTCATTCTGCTAAAGAAGTTACAGCATTTCTGAAGTTGTTTTTGCTTGCATGTGAAGTTGTAGATAGTCAGGGCCACCTGCTTTTGAGTCTGTACCTGACATATTGAAGCCGCCGAATGGTTGGTAACCTACGATTGCACCTGTACAGCCACGGTTGAAGTATAAGTTACCTACATGGAAATCTTCACGAGCTTTTTCTAAGTTCATACGATTATTTGTAATAACCGCACCAGTTAAACCGTATTCAGTATCGTTTGCAATATCAATTGCTTGATCGAAATCTTTAGCTTTTGCAATCGCTACAACTGGCCCAAAGATTTCTTCTTTCATAATACGCGCAGAAGGATCTACGTCTGCAAATACTGTTGGTTGGATGAAGTAACCAACTGAATCATCAGCTGTACCACCTGCAACTAGGCGACCTTCTCCTTTACCAATTTCAATGTAATCTGTCACTTTATTAAATGCTGCTTGGTCAATAACTGTTGCCATGAAGTTTTTGAAGTCTGTTGGATCACCAACTGTTAACGTGTTAGTAAGCTCCATTACACGATTAACAACTGTGTCATAGACATCTTCAACGATAATAGCACGAGAACATGCTGAACATTTTTGACCTGAGAAGCCGAATGCTGATTTTACGATAGATTGTGCTGCAAGCTCTAAATCTGCTTCTTTATCAACAACGATTGTATCTTTACCGCCCATTTCAGCGATAACACGTTTAATCCAAATTTGACCATCATTTAATACAGATGCACGTTGGTTAATACGTAAACCTACATCACGAGATCCAGTGAAGCTGATGAAGCGTGTTTTTGGATGATCAACTAAGTAGTCACCTACTTCTGAACCAGAACCTGGTACAAAGTTCACCGCACCTGCTGGAAGACCAGCTTGCTCTAACACTTCGATAAATTTATAAGCAACTACAGGTGTTGTTGAAGCTGGTTTTAACAATACAGTGTTACCTGTTACTAAAGCTGCAACCGTTGTCCCGGCCATAATTGCGAATGGGAAGTTCCATGGTGAAATGACAATACCAATACCTAATGGAATATAGTCATAACGGTTGTATTCACCAGGACGGCTTTCTACAGGTTGACCTTCTTTAACACGTAGCATTTGACGACCATAGTATTCTAAGAAATCAATTGCTTCTGCAGTATCTGCATCAGCTTCAGCCCATGGTTTACCCGCTTCTTTTGTTAAAAGTGCAGAGAATTCGTGTTTACGACGACGGATAATTGCCGCTGCTTTAAATAGTACGTCTGCACGAATAGCTGGATCTACTTTTTTCCAAGTTTTAAATGTTTCGTCTGCAGCTTGCATCGCTTTTTCAGCTAGTTCTTTGTTTGCTTTTGATACGCGACCAATTACTTCTGTTTTCTTTGCAGGATTATATGAAACGATTTTATCTTCTGTCGTAATACGTTCGCCACCGATAATAAGTGGGTAGTCTTGACCTAAATAACTCTCTACTTTATTTAACGCTTCTAAATATGCGTTGTAATTTGCCTCTTGAGTAAAATCTGTGAATGGTTCGTGTTTGTATGAAATCATACTATATCCTCCCTCGTGAGATGTGTTTTAAGTGTGCAAAAAACATTGACGCAAAATATCTTTGCGTTTAGAATATTCTTACACTTATAATAATGCAAAATTTTGTTGCATATTTCAAGTAAAAAATTTTTGAGGTGCAAATTTTATGAAAAATTCCGAACCCTTACTCCCTTTTTATGAGTTTATTACAACGAATGTAACTGTTGGTATTCATGCTGTAGATCTTTCTGGCAAAACAATTATTTATAATACGAAGATGAAAGAAATTGAGGGATTTCATTTTGATGAATTAGCAGATCGTTCTGTTATTGAAATGTTTTCTTTCCGCCAGCATGAAAGTACTTTAATGCGAGTCTTACAAACAGGAAAAAAGGAAATTAATGTAAAACAAACGTATTGGAATAAAAATGGCCATGAAATTACAACGATTAATGATACTTTTCCACTTTATGTCGAAAATAAACTAATTGGAGCTATTGAGTTTGCTCGGGACATTACATCACTCGAAAAACTAGTTTATCAGCCCCTTCGTCGATATGGTGAACCTATAACATTCGATATGATTACAGCTGTTTCTGAATCGATGCGACAAGTAATCGCAAACGCCAAAAAAGCATCAGCAGTGAAACTACCAGTATTACTTATTGGTGAATCGGGTACAGGAAAGGATTTAGTCGCAGAAGGTATGCACCATGCAGCATCGACTGATCCTGAAGCATTTGTAACTCTAGTAAGTCGTCACTCTGCACAATCTGTTTTAGATAAATTACAGAAGCACTTACAGGATGACAAGACATACACTTTTTTCTTTGAACGCATTGATTTTTTAAGTCTAGACATTCAGGAGCAACTATTAGAGGTTTTACAGTCTCTTCCACAGTCAAAATACATGCTCATTGGCAGTGTAGGAAGCGACCCCATTACATTGATCGCAGAAAAGAAACTTTCAAAATCACTGTATTATTTCTTTGCTACAATGGCCATTTCCATTCCTAATTTAACAGATCGAAAAGAAGATATTCTTCCATTTGTAGATGATTACTTCAACCGCCATCAAGAACGATTTGCTTCAAATGTCGCGGAATTATCACCTGATGTACAGGATTTATTTTTGCAATATGATTGGCCAGGAAACTTAAAGGAGCTTGAGCTATTACTAGATGAAACGGTGTCGTTTATGACCACTGAATCAACAGTTACCTCAGATTTATTACCAATGCATTTCCGCTTCAAGGTACAGCAGCAAGACGTATCTAATCACGAGCCGGAATTCTTTATGTTCCAGCAACAGAATGATGTTATGCCGCTCGATGCTTATTTACGTGAAGCCGAATCCTATTATGTGCAAAACGTCTTAAATTTATATGAAGGCAATATTACAAAGGCCGCTAGTGCACTTGGCATGAGTCGTCAAAACCTACAGTATCGAATTCGAAAAATAAAAAACCAATAACTTTTAGCTATAATTAAATACAAAAAACGAGGATACTTTCCTACTTGAAAGTATCCCCGTTTTTTTATCCCGCATTAACAGGCAGTAATTGATCTGTACCGAAAGCGAAGCGTCTGGTACAAGACTCCCATCTAAAATCCAGTAAAATAACTGCCTGTAAAAGCCCGATTGGTGAAGACTAATAATCAGTGGGGGCCCACTGATTAAAGTTTCACTTTATTGTCCTGACTGCTCGATCCAGCCCTGTAATTTATCTTTTAAGGAATTAAAGCCATTCGCATCCGATTCATCTACACGGTCCTGCAATGATTTACGTGGTGGTGCATCTTTTTTACGCAATGTAGCTGGGCGCTCCTGCAAAGCACGAATCGATAAACTAATTTTTTCGGCATCTTCATCGATTTCAAGTATCTTCACTTCTACCTCTTGCCCAACTGACAAAAATTCACTAACGTCCTTTACAAAGCCGTACGTAATTTCGGAAATATGTACAAGGCCTTGTGTATCTTCATCAAGCGCAACAAATGCACCGTACGGCTGTATACCTGTAACTTTTCCAGTTAACACGTCTCCTAATTCATATTTTTTTCCCATAAACTTTGCCCACTTTCTTTTTGTTTGCTACGTATATATCACCATAAATTATAACATACGTAAATTAGTGGGGCAAAAAATCTCCTTATTCGTTAATAGCACTAATTAGGTAATGTTGTTCACCATTTTCGGTTACTACAGGGATTAATTCGAAAGATAATTGCTGTCCAATTACCCCTTGCGCCGCACCTTTTACAATTGTTCTAATACTAAGTGACGAGCCTCCCATTTCATAAAGAGCTTTAAAATTTTCCATCCCATCAAACTGAACAACTGTATTTATATCCAAGTCATCAGTTAAAAGTCTCTGAGCTATGTCACGATCACCAATCCCATTAGCATATAAAAATAAACTAACGATATTAATTGGATTTAATGTCTCTATAATTGCATCATTCTTCGTTTTAACATACTCATCGTAAAGAGATTTAGTTTGCTCAATCCAACCTTCATTAATCTCTATACTAGTTGTTCCATCATCCGTCTGCATAAACGTGTCTTCTCGCAAATATAAAATTCCCATCCAGATATCATATGTTGTTAACTGTTCTAGCGTTTTAGATTGTCCCGTTAACTTTATTTCATCTAGTATTAATTGTGCTGTTTTGCGCATTGCTTCACCATATCCGCCATTCGCAATTTTAGTTAACAAATCCATATATTCAGGTTTGAATTGACCAGTTTTTGTACGAATAGGATTGGTTTCAGTTCCCTTAAAAATGGCAAGCCATGTATTTTCAAACTCTCCCTTTAATACGTTAAAATTGTCCGTCTCAGTAGATTTATCCGCTACAAGCGTTTTTTCATAGAGACGCAGAATAGTTGCGGAATCCTCTATAGAATAGAGTAAATCTCCACCAACAAGCAATGAGCCCGTAGCTAGGTATTTAAAATATCCTAATACATTTGGGTGAAGGCGTTCAATATATTCAGGCGCGTCTTTCCCGAATACAGGATTTGGTCGAAAACTATAACTTTGTCCATTATATTGTAATTCTAAATATTGCTCTTTAGCTGTAGCAATTAATTTATTTAGATCTGCAGGTAGACTTTTTGGTTTTTGTGATAAAACTTTTTCATATTGAACAAGCTTATTAGAATAATAGTTTGCTATCTCTTCTGCTGGGTATGAATATCCACTATAAAAGTAATAAGATTCTTCAAATGACATAAGATTTCCGTAAGTTTCGATAAGTTGTATTTGCTCACGTGGCGTTTGTAGATTATCCAATGTATTTTTTGCCAAACTGTTCAAAAAGTTATTATTTTTGTTCTGTACCCCTTGAAACAACTCTTTTCTTTTAGGTAATGAGTTCACTTCATTGTCTGTAGTTTGAACTAATGCTATTTCACTAAACTCTTTCTCCGGAATGTCGAGCTCTTTACGCATTTGTTCACGTTTTTCTTTATATTCTTTTGTAAAGTTTGAAAGCCATTCGTCATATGCTTTTTCTTGTTCTTGTTCAGCTGTTTGAACAAATGTCGATGGATTAATCACATACGACGAAACGAGAACACCTACTAAAAGTACACTTGCAATGCATGCTATCCAGACAGCTGGCTTTTGCCATCTTGAAGGGGGCTTTTGTGTCGCTTCTGTTTCTTGCGCTTGCTGTGTTGCATTTTCTGCCTCGATTTGTGCGAAAATGGCTTCTGGATCTAGCTGTGATTCTAGGCGATCATAGGATTTTTTTAGAAGCTCCATTCGTTTTTCAAACTGTCTATCATCCATTTTCAACACTCCCCTCCTGCATTAACACCACTTTGAGTTTCTCCTTTGCACGTAATATACGAACTTTGACAGTTGATAACGCAATATTTAGTACCTCTGCTATCTCCTCATACTTTAATTCATGGAAGTAAAATAATATAAGAGGATAACGATATTTTTCATCAAGTTCTTTAATAGCATTATGTAATAACCTATCCTCTTCAAAATTAAGGACATGCTTTTCTGCCGAAGATGAGGGCATTTGTTGCTGTGCACTTAGCCTTTCTTCCTTTGCTTGCTCTCGTTGTTCTTTGCGATAATAATCACGCGTTGCATTCAATGTGATTTTATAGAGCCATGTCGTAAAACGATCCTGCTTAAATTGATGTAAAAAACGATAGAGCTTCACAAATACCTCTTGTGAAACATCGGCTAAATCATTACTATGCACGCCGCATTGAAAAGCAAACTTTTCAACTGTTCGCTGATGTATTCGGATCAGCTCTATATAGGCGCCTTTGTCTCCTTGCTGAGCCCGTTCTATTAATTCAGTTTCTGTCACAGTCATCCCCCCTTTGCATATGTAACGAACCCTCCCTCCTAATTGTTACATATTTAAATATATTTTGGATCTTTACCATACAGTGTGGTTGATTTCCTTGCACTCCGCCGCTAAAACCATCTATTCAGCTACTAAAATTACCCTCCTGCACAAACCAAAATTAATGTAAAAACATCTAAAATCATTTGCTGAAATTAGTTTGTGTTATGGGCATATTGCGGTAAAATAAAGCTTTAGTATAAGGAGGATTAATTTTTGTGTCTTCGAGAGATCAATTTACATCTAAAATCGGGTTTATTTTAGCTGCCGCTGGAAGTGCTATAGGGTTGGGAGCTATTTGGAAGTTTCCTTACATGGCGGGTACTAACGGCGGAAGTGTCTTTATTTTACTATTCATCCTTTGTACATTTTTCATCGGTTTGCCGGTGTTAATTGCAGAATTTATGATTGGTCGCCGTGGGCAAAAGGATGCCGTCACGTCGTTCAAGGAACAAGCACCAGGAAAACCGTGGTACTTAATAGGATGGAGTGGCATGATTATTGCCGGTCTAATTCTTTCATTCTACAGTGTTGTTGGTGGTTGGATTTTAAGTTACTTGGGCCGCGCCATCACATTCCACCTCAATACTTCTAGTTCAAATACTAATTATGCAGATTTATTTGGTAACATCATTTCAAGCCCATTTGAAGCAGTCCTTGTACAAGGGTTATTTATGTTGTTAACAGTAGTGATTGTATCAGCAGGTATTAAAGGCGGGATTGAAAAAGCTAGTACATGGATGATGCCTCTATTATTCGTCTTCTTCATCGTATTAGTGATACGCTCTTTAACATTGGACGGTGCAATGGAAGGCGTCAAATTTATGTTCGTCCCTGATTGGTCCTACTTAAATGCGGAAACGTTTTTAATGGCACTTGGACAAGCTTTCTTCTCATTAAGTGTCGGGATCGCGGTAATGATCACATACGCTTCCTATTTATCAAGAACAGAAAAGATTGGAAATTCAGCGATCAATGTTGCATCGATGAATATCATTATTTCTTTACTTGCAGGTCTAGTAATTTTCCCAGCAGTGTTCGCACTTGGCTATACACCAGACCAAGGTCCTGGACTCGTATTTATTATTTTACCTGCTGTTTTTGAGCAATTACCTCTTGGTGGTCTATTCTTAATGATTTTCTTCGTACTTTTACTATTTGCAACAGTTACTTCTTCCATTTCCATGTTAGAAATTGTCGTGGCGATCGCAATTGGAGATAAGCCTGAAAAGCGTAAAAAAATTGCTTGGATTGGCGGTATTATTATTTTTATCGTTGGTATTCCAAGTGCTCTGTCATTCGGTATCCTATCTGATGTAAAAATTTTAGACCGCTCTATCTTCGACTTTGTAGACTTTTTTACGAATAATATTGGTATGCCAATTGGAGCCTTACTGATTTCTATTTTTGCAGGCTATTATTATACAAAGGACATCTCACGAAAGGAGCTTGCAACATCTAGTCTGCTGTTCAATATTTGGTATATTTTAATCCGTTATGTTTCTCCGATAGCGATATTCATTATTTTCATCAAGGGGATTTTACCGTTGTTTAAATAAAAGACTTTCAATTTTATAGCAAAAAACGAGGTTGTCTCAAAATTGAAAGACAACCTCGTTTTCTATAGAAAAGCAAAAACATAATTGTGTCCGAATTCGGCTTGTGCTCAGGCCTGCACGAGGGCCGACACGATGTCGGTCATTTCGGTAATGCCACAGGACGTGGCGTTTTTACCGATGCAGGTCAGTTAGCCGTTATCGCATGGATGCGATGATTTTAGGCTAACATCCTATGTGAACTCTTTTCCGATTCCATGACATCCACCAGAAGTTAGGCCAATACAATATTAGTCACTCAGGCATTTTCAACCGCTGAAAGAAGATCAATTATGCCTCGGCATAATTGCGTCCGGAATCGGCTGAAATAAGTTAAATAATGCATTTTGCTTCAAATTTTATCGCAATAAGTTTATATGAAATGGCTACACAATCTTCAAATGGAATCCATTCTTCAAACGAATGCTCATATGTTTCTTGAATAACCTTTGCAAGAACAGATGGATCATCGATACCTTGCAATGCCGCTACAACATCTGCGGTTTCAGTATCATAATGATCTGGACCTAAGTGGAATGGATCCCACTCCTCTAGCAGATGTACGGCTGCTTGATTCATTTTTATATTTTCCAAAATACTCACCTATTATCCTTTTATCATACTCGTATGATACCATAGTAAATAAAAAAGAAAAGAGTGATTTGCTTGTCTATTTTCGATCAAACTATTAAACGTCTTTGTACAAACTCTGTAAAATGGGACGCAATGGAAAACGTATACGGGGTACAAGATGCTTCAGACATACTACCAATGTGGGTAGCTGATATGGATTTCGCTGCTCCAGCAGCCGTATCAAAAGCACTACAAGAACATGCTGAAAAGACTGTTTTCGGCTATAGCTTTGTGAGCGATGAAGCGATACAGTCGATCATAGACTGGCAGAATGCTCGTTATGATTGGCACATTGATAAAGAATCAATTGTTTTCTGTAATGGTGTTGTTGCTGCTTTAGCGGATAGTATTAAGGCACTGACAAATCTAGGAGATAAAGTACTTATTTCCTCACCTGTCTACCCACCATTTTATAACATCCCAAAAAGCAATGGCCGAGAAGTGGTTAATTGTCCTTTAGTAGAAAAAGATGGGACATATGTCTATGACTTTGCAGCCTTTGAGCAAGCACTTGCTCAAAATGTGAAAGCCTACATATTGTGTAATCCACATAATCCCGGTGGTTATGTATGGGATGAAGCTACATTAAAGGAAATTGTACGACTATGTGCAAAATATGATGTAGTGATTATTTCCGATGAAATTCATTCTGATTTAATGTTGGATGGCTCACAACATACACCATTAGCAAAAATCGCTGGTGATGAAATTGATCGTATTATTACGTGCATGGCACCGACAAAGACATTTAATCTAGCGGGTATTCAGGTTGCCTATATGATTGTGACGGATAAGAAAAAGCGTATGCTACTAGAAGCAGTTCATATGGCTAGCGGGCAAGGATCATTAAATACATTTGCTTCTGTCGCACTTCAGGCTGCTTATACAGAGGGTTCCACATGGTTAAATGACATGCTTACTTACATTTCAAACAATATGAACTATGTAATTGCTGAATTAGGGCAATTACCTGGTATCCATATTAAAAAACCTCAGGGCACTTACTTACTTTGGATTGATTATCGAGAATTAGAGCTTGATGAAAAAGAAATCATGAAACGTTTGCTGGAACATGGCAAGCTTGCATTAGAGCCAGGATCAAAATATGGTGAAGAGGGTCATGGCTTCCTACGTATGAACGTTGCTTGCTCATTTGACACAGTAAAAGATGGTGTTCAGCGCTTTAAGCAAGCACTTCAACAATAGAAAATAAATAGTGAAGGATATCTCAAGTTTTTCTGAGGTATCCTTTTTTGTTTGAAAAATATATATCACATGGAGATGAAGCATTTGAAGAATGGAGCGAAGACAAAATTTTAACATGAGATTAATGAGAAAGTATAATGCCCCGCAGTCCTTAATGGCTGCGAGGCATCTGGCTTTCTATATAAAGTGCTTTTTTAAATATTTTGCTGATTGTTTGTATTATTTTTCTCTGAAAGAATACGTGCTTCGAGTTCCTTTGATTTCATTTCTTGTTTCTTAGAAATCTTACGGAAAACGGTAAAGACAACAATACATAAAATAAGCATGATTAAAAATTCAAAAGCTGCAGGAACATAGCCTGATTTATCTTCTGGGAAATATAAAAATTGATACATTAAATGTTTCATGTTTTACACGTCCTTACAATTATTATTCAAAAACTGTAATTGACTCGATTTTCACATCTTCTACTGGTTTATCACGCATGTCTTTTTCTGCATCTGCAATTTTGTCGACGATGTCCATTCCTTCAACAACATGACCAAATACTGTATGTTTATGGTCTAACCAAGGAGTACCGCCATTTTTAGCATAAGCTTCAATAATTTCTTCTGGGAAGCCAGCACCTTGTAATTGACGAAGCATATCACTTGGAAGGTTCTTCATTTGTACGATAAAGAATTGTGAACCATTTGTGTTTGGACCCGCATTTGCCATTGAAAGAGCACCGCGAAGATTAAATACGTTTTCAGAGAACTCATCCTCGAAAGAGTTACCCCAAATTGATTCGCCACCCATACCTGTACCAGTTGGGTCACCACCTTGAATCATAAAGTCTTGGATGACACGGTGGAAAATGATGCCGTCATAGTAACCAGATTTTGCATGGCCTAAGAAGTTTTCAACCGTTTTTGGTGCATGCTCTGGGAATAATTTAATTTTGATGGCACCTAATGTTGTTTTCATTTCTACAAGTACTTCGCCTTCAAGTACTTCTGTTGTTAATTGTGGAAACATTGAAGTCTCTCCTTTAAATGTAAAATTTCAGTTTCAATGAAAATGATAGTACTATCATTTCTGACCTCATTTTAGTCTAACATACTTCTTAATGGTTTTCTTCACCAAAGTATTGACGATTTTTTGCACTTTTAATTTTTTGGCTGATAACCAAAGCGTGAGGTCGCTTTCCGTTCCGACTGGGCGCCTCCTTAGGGACAGTGTAATAGGTGAGAGCAAGTTGAGGAACGAAGGCTAATAGCATCACGCCCTGTGATAACGCCTTCGTGACCAACATCGTGTTGTTGTTGCTGTCGCTTCGCCTTCGCACAAAAAGCATTTGTTACTGACGCTACGCTTTTGCATAGACGAAACCCTCTTACTGAAGCATCGTTTTATGACTATATATTAGAGTGATATGCTATGTGGAGTGGAGTCTGGGCGACATAATAAAGTTAAAGGATTCACGCACAGTTTTGTGTGTGAATCCTTTTTGTTCTTCTGAATGTGGATGTCGATAAAAATTAAAAGTTAGGTGATAAAACGTGAAAGTTTGTCGATAAAATTCAGAAGTTGGTAGATAAAACGTGACAGTTGGTAGATAAAATTTAAAAGTTGGGCGATAACTCCTGAAAAGGTCCCGATCAAACTAAAAAGTTGGATGTCATTTTGTTAAAACGTATGTCATGTGGATAAGTTGATCTTCGTTCCGGCTGGACGACTCCTTGGGGATCAGCGATAGAGGAACGAAGGCTAAAATCATCACATCCTGTGATAACGCCTTCGTGACCAACGTCAGCTACAAATGTTTTATCTGTGCTAAAGCGAAGCGGCAGCAACAAAGCGTCCAGCCGAAACGGAAATCACCCCCTCGCTTTGCCGAAGAGCCAACAAAATTGCAAATAGGTCTGAACGAGTATTTGGAAACCATCCAAATTATGTTATTCTTTTGAATGACTCATATTTAGAGTGGAGGCACACATGAAAAAGGCTTTTGGTTTTATTATCATTTTACTCTCCTTACCTGTCCTTTGGTGGATTAGTACAAATATTAGGACGGAAATCAATGCGGCACAAGCGCATGAGGAGAAAATTGCTAGCGCTATTCACTTACCGGAAGTTCAGACACAGCTTCCAGTAACACTTATTGATCAAAATGGCAATACATTTAGCGAGGAATATGTCGAATGGAGGCATCCTCTAACACTACAAGAAATACCCAAAATTGCCCAGGAAATTTTTATCGCAAGTGAGGACGCTCATTTTTATGAGCATATCGGCTTTGACCTCAGTGCTATCATCCGTGCAGTTGTTGCTAATTCAAACTCAAATTCAGCTTCTCAAGGTGCCAGCACTATAACACAGCAGCTCGTTCGTATGCGTTATTTATCCGACGAAAAAACATATGAGCGAAAATTAACAGAGGTTTTTTACTCCTATGAGCTTGAGAAAGAATTTGATAAAGACGAGATTTTAACGATGTATCTAAATGAAGCCTATTTTAGCAATCAAGTTTATGGAATCGGTGGAGCAGCTACCTATTATTTTCAAAAACCACTCCAAGAATTATCTATAGCTGAAATCGCATTTATTGCGGCTATTCCAAATAACCCCTCATTGTATAATCCTTTAAAAAATTTTGAAAAAACAAAAGCGAGACAAGAGCGGTTATTAGATACACTCGCAACGAGCGGCGCTATAACAAAAGAAGATGCCACTACATATAAAGCTGAAACGATCACGTTAAATGTAAAGAATAAAGCGCAAAGCTACCCTATGTACAGCACTTACGTCCTACAAGAGCTTAGATGGTTAGTTGCAGAAAAAGAAGGCTATTCAGATCGTCTTGCAAATACACAAAGTGAAGAAGAAAAGAAAAAAATCAAAGCGCAGCTAGACAATCGACTCAATACATTATTTCAAAATGGATTAACGATTTATACCGCGCTTAACCCAGACAAACAAGCACATGATGAGCAAAAGATGACTGCCATTCTAGGTTCAGGCAAATTACAAGCAGCTGGAGCAGTTATTGATAATAAATCTCGTGAAGTAGTTAGTCTTTATGCGGGGAAAAACTATGAAAAGTTTGGTTATCATCGGGCCTTTCAAGGAACGCGTCAGCCAGGCTCTGCCTTTAAGCCGTTAGCGGTATATGCTCCTTTCTTTGAAACGACAGCACACACACCTGATTCTATAGTGAGCGGTGGCAGTTATTGTGTCGGTTCATTTTGCCCACAAAACTATGGTGGCTTCAAATACGGTGATGTACCTATTCGAGTAGCATTTCAATATAGCTACAATACATCGGCTCTCCGTCTCTTGAACACAGTCGGAATTGATACAGCTTTTAGTTACTTAGATCGCTTTCACTTCCGCTCCATTGTGGCAAAAGACCATAATTATGCTGCTGTCTCTTTGGGAGGGTTAACGTATGGTGTTACAGCACTTGAGCTAGCAGATGCTTATACAAGCTTTATAGACGGCTCATACGTACTTGCCCATAGCATCCGTAAAGTAACAGCATCTGATGGCACGGAGCTTTACAGCTGGGATTCAACACGCGATCAAATTTGGTCACCGAAAACGGTTAAGTATATGCGTTCAATGCTTTCAGATGTTGTTTCTCAAGGTACAGGGCAAGGCGTTTATAGTAGAAGTAACTATGTCGGTGCGAAAACAGGAACAACTAACGACTATCGCGACTACTGGCTTGCAGGATTAAATGATGAATACACCGCAGCAGTATGGCTGGGCTATGATAAGCCACAATCTATGGAGAGATTAGAAAACTATAAGATTCACCATCAACTATTTAATGTTTTACTACAGTAAATAGTCATAAATCCTCAACGAAAAGGAGCAGCCCTGAGTGAAATTCATCACTCTAGGGCTGCTCCTTTCCTCATGTAACGTTCCTATGTAGTTGGATAAATACTTAAGGTAAACCGAGGCATTTAATGTGCAAACGGTAAGCTTGCCAAGATGCCATTATACAATTTTAAAACAACATAAATTATTAGTGATAATAGTATTGTCCACATAAATAGCTCAAATACTAGTAAGCCAATCGTTCCACCCATCGACATAAAATGACTCATTTTATAAATAAGGTAAATAAAGTAGATAAAAACGGTTAAGACAAAAATACCTACTAAAACGTAAATAAATTGAATAGCGAAGGCAGAACATATTGCACCAACTAATAATATGATGTATCCGCCTCGTGCTTGATGAACTGTCGCACCATCATTATCCTTTGAGAAAAATAACATTCCAAGCTCATGAATCGTTTCCCCTACTAATTTTAATGCTGAAAATAACATGAAAAAGATCCCAGCAAAGACAATTAGTAAAAAAACACGGAGCTCGAAATCGGATAAAAACTCCCGCATGCCAGAATATACTCCAATGGCATGAAAAACTTGCAACGATTCACTTACAGCATACATACCAAACGTCAAACTAAATAACAAAATTGTAATTAATGGTAGATAACCATAGATATAAGGGTTTTTCATAAAAATTTTTTCCTCTATTTTTTTTGATAACTTCCTATTTATAATATATCCAAAATTCTTCCACTATCGCAAGCTAAATCCTATGAGTGCATATGCATTCATACAAGAAGTGCGTTATAATTAACCTACTTACCTGCATAAAGGAGGATTTTTTTGTTACAAGTACTTTATATTTTCATTCCAATGCTTGCTGCAATTTTTGTGCCTTTTTTATATAAACGCATTAAAAATATTCACACAGGCTGGTTTGTTCTTGCAGTCCCTGCTACACTCGCGATTATTTACGCCTCTTATATCGCAAAAGTAGCAGATGGTAAAGTATTTCTTGAAGAGCTTCCTTGGATTCCATCGCTTGATATTTCCGTCGTTTCTTATTTAGATGGACTTAGCTTGCTATTCTCATTGTTAATTACAGGAATCGGCTCATTAGTCGTACTTTACTCTATTTTTTACTTAGACAAACATAAAGAAAAATTACATAATTTTTATGTTTACTTATTACTATTTATGACCGCAATGCTAGGAGTAGTACAGTCAGATCATTTAATTACTCTGTACTTCTTTTGGGAGCTAACATCCATTTCATCATTTTTACTGATCGGCTACTGGTATTCTCGTGATGCCTCCCGTTTTGGTGCACTTAAGTCGATGATGATTACAGTCGGTGGCGGCTTAATGATGTTAGGGGGATTTATCCTTCTGTATTTAATGGGCGGAACATATTCAATCCGTGAACTTATTGTCATGGCACCTTCTTTAGTGCAGCATCCAATGTTCACTTGGTCACTCGTTTTAATACTTTTAGGGGCATTTACAAAATCTGCACAATTCCCATTCTATATTTGGTTACCAGATGCAATGGAAGCACCAACACCAGTTAGTGCATACCTTCACTCTGCAACAATGGTTAAAGCAGGTATTTATTTAGTTGCACGCTTTACACCAATTTTCGCTGTTTCTGAACTTTGGGTATGGCTCGTTACAGGCGTAGGTATCGTAACGCTATTCTGGGGTTCGTTCTTTGCTGTCAAGCAAACAGATTTAAAAGGAATCCTTGCGTTCTCTACAGTGAGTCAGCTTGGACTTATTATGTCATTGCTCGGCGCTAGCGCCTTAGCATTTCATGGCAATGGGGCAACAGATACGCTTAAATTTGCTGCCTTTGCGGCGATCTTCCACCTGATCAACCATGCAACGTTTAAAGGGAGCTTATTTATGATTGCAGGTATTGTCGATCATGAAACAGGTACACGTGATATTCGTAAGCTCGGTGGCTTAATGAGTATTATGCCGCTTAGCTTTACAGTCGCGGCAATCGGAAGCTTATCAATGGCCGGTCTACCGCCATTTAACGGCTTTTTAAGTAAGGAAATGTTTTTAACTGCAATGCTTGCACTGCAAAATTTTGAACTTTTCGGTTTTGATACTTGGGGAGCGCTCTTCCCAATTGTCGCTTGGATTGCAAGTATTTTCACATTCATCTATAGCTTCTATTTTGTTTTTAGAACATTTACTGGTAAATATACACCAGAAAAATTACCTCATAAACCACACGAGGCACCGATTGGCATGCTAATTTCGCCGATGATTTTAGCAGCATTAGTCGTAACAATATTCTTTATTCCGAACCTAGTTGGGGATACTTTTGTAAAGCCAGCCGTACAAGCTATTCAGCCATTCTTATATGATTCACCAAAGGATATTGATATTCATGTGGCGGCTTGGCATGGTGAAATTACACCTGAATTACTCATGACATTTGGCATAGTAATCGTTGGGTTTCTATTGTTTGTAGCATTACCGAAATGGCAGGGTATTTATCAAAAATTCCCACGTTCTTTAACATTAAATAATGCATATGACAAGATAATGCTTGGATTGGACGTTGGGTTAAATCGTGTATCTCGTCTTTATATGACAGGCTCTATGCGTCATTATCTGCTATATATGTTCAGTAGTATTGCAGCGATTGTAATCGGTTCTTTATTTGTGAAGAATGCCTTTACAGTCTCCTTCCAAGATACTGCACCTATTCGTCCTTACGAAATCATTTTAGTGGTGGTTTTAGTCATTGGAACATCCATTACAATTTTGGCCAAATCTCGTTTAACAGCCATTATTGGACTTGGCGCTGTAGGCTATACAGTAGCATTATTCTTCGTTATTTTTAATGCTCCTGATTTAGCATTAACACAGCTTGTCATTGAAACGATTTCTGTTGCGTTATTTTTACTAGCGTTTTATCATTTGCCGAAGCTTGGAAAACGAGAAGAGCGCATGAGATTCCAATTAAATCGCGCGATAGTTTCCATTGCTGTCGGTGTTATGGTTACGCTTTTAGCACTGTCTGCACATTCACAAAAATTGATTCCAACTATCTCGAAGTATTATGAGGAAACAGTTTATTCAAAAGCCGGTGGTGGAAACATTGTCAATGTAATATTAGTAGACTACCGTGGCTTTGATACATTATTTGAAATTACTGTGCTAAGTATTGCTGGAATGGCCATTTTAGCAATGATCAAGCTACGCATGAATAGAAAGGAGAAATCGCATGAAAACAAATGATGTCATTATACAATTTACAACAAAGATTGTATTCTTCATTATTTTCTTCTTCTCCATTCATATCTTCCTTGCTGGTCATTACACACCTGGAGGCGGCTTTGTCGGTGGACTTTTAACATCGAGTGCGATCGTACTCTTAGTCCTTGCCTTTGATTTAAATACGGTTCGTAAGGTTTTACCAATAAATTATACGTATTTAACTGCAATTGGCTTACTACTAGCTCTAGCAACAGCCGCTTTCCCAATGTTTGTAGGTAAACCGTTTTTCACACATTTCTTTGATAATTTCGATTTACCGCTTCTAGGCAAACAGTCATTACACACGGCTATGCTTTTTGATAGCGGTGTCTATTTGGTTGTTGTCGGCGTTACGATGACCATTATTCAAACGATTGGAGAGGATGAATAATGGAAATAATGATGGCGTTTGTCATAGGCTTTTTGTTTATGGCAGCGGTTTATTTAATCTTATCCAAAAGCTTATTGCGTATTATTATCGGGACAGGTCTTTTAAGTCATGGTGCTCATCTTCTCATTTTAACGATGGGCGGGCTTGGTGGAGAAGCACCACCTGTTTTAAAGGAAGGGGCTAAAACATTTGCAGACCCATTACCACAGGCGCTTATTTTAACAGCGATTGTTATTAGCTTTGGGGTAACGGCGTTCTTCCTTGTACTTGCTTACCGTTCTTACCAAGAGCTCGAGACAGATGATATAAGCTTAATGAGAGGAAGTGATGAGGATGAATAACTTCCTTCTACTGCCCATTATCATTCCTTTTTTCTTCGGCATGATATTGATGTTTGGGCAAAAAAACTTAAAATACCAGCGTTCATTCGCATTACTAGGTATAGGGCTCGCTCTTATATCAGCCATTTCACTGCTTATTAAGGTGAAGAATGACGGTATACAAAAGGTGACATTCGGGGATTGGCCTGTGCCGTATGGTATTACGATGGTTTCAGATATGGTGTCAGCACTGCTTGTCACAACTACGCTACTTATTACCATCTTTGTTGTATGGTATGGCTTTGGTTCCATCACAAAGGAACGTGAACGCTTCTTCTATTATCCTGGGATCATGTTTATTTTAACTGGGGTGAACGGGGCATTTACGACAGGCGATATTTTCAACCTTTTCGTGTTCTTCGAGGTATTATTAATGGCCTCTTATCTACTTATTGTTCTCGGCGGTGAAAAAGGACAGCTTAAAGGTTCCATTAAATATATTTTAATTAATGTTATTTCATCTGCATTATTTGTTATTACTGTTGCCTTCCTTTACTCTGTAGTAGGCACATTAAACATGGCAGATATTGCAGTAAAAATTGCTGACATTAATCAGCCTGGTATTGTTACGGTTATAGCTGTACTATTTTTAATGGTATTTGGGTTAAAAGCGGCTATTTTCCCGCTCTACTTCTGGCTTCCAACTTCTTATGTGGCGGCACCAATACCAGTGCTAACGCTATTTGGTGCACTATTAACAAAGGTTGGCATTTATGCGATTACTCGAACATATACATTGTTCTTTGTTCATGATTTATCATATACACATGATCTACTAATGGCATTAGCAGTTGCAACAATTATTGCGGGCTGTATTGGTGCTCTTGCCTATCACGATGTGAAGCTCATCATTATCTATAATATTGTCATTGCTGTAGGTGTTATTTTATTCGGTGTATCTCAAATGAATGAAATCGCCCTAAAAGGTGCCATGTTCTATTTAATTCATGACATGCTTATAAAAGCAGCGCTCTTTATGTTAATAGGTATTGTGATTTACATTACGGGCACATCCGATTTGCGAAAAATGGGCGGTCTTATGAATAAATATCCTGCTCTCGGTTGGTGCTATTTAATTGCAGCATTTGGTTTAGCAGGGATTCCCCCACTTAGTGGCTTCGTTGGAAAGCTGTTGATTGTACAGGGAGGATTTGAAGCAGGCAGTAAATGGAGTAGTATTTTTATTTTAGCTTCATCACTTCTCGTTTTATTATCGGTTATTCGTATTTTCCTTTATGCCTTCTGGGGTGAAGAAAAAGAAACAACGGGTACTGTCGATAAAAAAGTCTACTATACACTATTTGTGCCTACAGTTCTTTTAGTGCTCATTACTGTAGCGTATGGTGTAGGCTCTGAATGGATTACTCCATTTATGGACGATGCGGCAAAACTATTAAGTGATCCATCTATTTATATAGATGCTGTAATGAAGGAGGATTAGAGATATGGCATTTCAAATTATTTTAAATGTTGTACTTGCCTTCGTTTGGATGTTCCTTTCTTCTAATTACACAGCAACAGGCTTTATCATTGGGTTTATTCTCGGTATTATATTGCTCATTATGATGCGTAGATTTTTTACTACCCGTCTTTATGTCTACCGCATATGGGCAATCATTAAACTGACGTTACTCTTTTTAAAGGAGCTAGTGTTAGCGAATATACAAGTTCTTCAAGTGGTCTTAAAGCCTAAGTTGGATATGCAGCCTGCATTCTTTGCCTATCCGACTGTTTTAACAGAAGAATGGGAAATTACTTTATTATCAAGTCTTATTACGTTAACACCTGGTACAGTAGTAGTGCACGTATCAGACGATGCAAAAACTTTGTATGTACATGCTATTGATATGAGTGATGTCGATGAAGCGATTACAGCAATTCGAGATTCATTTGAGAAAGCGATTTTGGAGGTGAGTAAATCATGACAACGTTTATTATTGCTTCGATTGTAGTGATTTGCTTATCGATGGTTGCAGTTATTTATCGAATGGTTAAAGGACCTTCTGCATCCGACCGTGTGGTAGCATTGGATTCATTGGGTGTATCAGTCATCTCACTAATTGCACTGTTTTCAGTATTGGTTGAAACAAGCTTCTTCCTAGAGATTATATTATTGTTAGCGATCTTATCGTTTATCGGTACTGTTGCTTTCTCTAAATTCATAGAGAAAGGAGATATCATTAAACGTGACAATTCTCGCTAATAGTTTAGTTATCTTTTTCATTTCTGTAGGGGTGCTATTTATTGTCGTGACAGCCATTGGTCTTGTCCGTTTACCTGATTTGTACACACGTGCCCACGCAGCTTCTAAAAGTGCCACGCTCGGTGTTATGTGCGTGCTCATTGGTGTATTCTTTCACTTCTGGCTTATTGAAGATCACTTTAATCCCCGCATTTTGCTTGGTATACTGTTCCTGTTCATCACAGGTCCTGTTGGAGGGCATATTATGACTCGCTCCTCATACATTGCTGGCGTAAAGCCTTGGAAAGGCACAATACACGACGAGCTTGGTCCTGAAATTGATCGGATGAAAAAGGAACAAGGCATTAAATAACTTTGATACAAACACAAAAATAATCTGCCCGATTTTAATTAATAAATCGAGCAGATTTTTTATATTTCTACTTAAATATACCCTTTGGAGAATAAAATACTCGTTAGCTGATCAACACATTTGTCTATGGAGTAATTTTCTGTATCTAAAATAATTTCTGGACGTTCTGGTTCCTCATATGGCGCACTAATACCCGTAAAGTTAGGAATTTCCGCATTACGTGCTTTTTTATAAAGACCTTTTGGATCACGCTTTTCACACGTTTCAACAGAACACTTCACATAGACCTCTATAAATTCTCCTGCTTCCACAAGCTCACGGACAACTTGACGATCTTCTCGGTAAGGTGAAATAAAGGCAGTTAGAACAATTTGTCCATTTTCCACAAAAAGCTTAGATACCTCTCCAATACGTCGTATATTTTCCTTTCGACCAGCTTCATCAAATCCTAAATCCTTATTTAAGCCATGGCGAACATTATCACCATCTAAGACAAATACTTGATTGCCACGTTCAAAGAGTCGGCGTGCAAATGCATTCGCCACAGAAGATTTTCCAGATGCTGATAAACCAGTGAACCATAAAATAAAGCTTTGATGCTTGTTTTGTATACGACGCTCCTCTTTCGTAATAGACGCTTCGTGCCAAACGATGTTTGAACTCACTTTATTACCTCCTGACGCATTCCTTTAATTAATACATCCACAACCTCTTTACGACTAAATGTACTTGGAGGCACTTCGCCATTACGCAACATCTCACGAACCTTAGTACCCGATAAAATGACATGCGCCGAGCTTTCATGTGGACAAGTTTTCGTCGTTGCCATGCCCTCACATTTGTTGCAATAGAAGCTATGCTCAAATTTTAATGGAATAATTCCTAATTCATCTTCTGTAAATTGTTCAAAGATTTTTTGTGCATCGTATGTACCATAGTAATCACCAACACCTGCATGATCACGCCCAACGATAAAGTGCGTACAGCCATAATTTTTTCGTACAAGTGCATGGAAAATAGCTTCCTTTGGTCCTGCATAACGCATTGCAGCTGGAAACACCCCTAATTGCACACGATTTTCAGGATAATAATTTTTTAGTAAAACTTCGTAACTTTCCATGCGAATTGCAGCTGGAACATCGTCTGATTTCGTTTCTCCAACTAGTGGATTTAAAAATAACCCATCAATTGTTTCAAGTGCTACCTTTTGAATGTATTCATGCGCTCGGTGCACAGGATTTCGTGTTTGGAAGCCAACAATTGTTTTCCAGCCCTTTTCTGCAAAAAGCTGGCGTGTTTCAAACGGATCAAATGAATAGGCTGGGAACTTTTTCTCTAGACGTTTTACTAATGTAATTTTTCCGCCCACATAAATACTTGGACGTTCATGCAACTTTTTAACACCAGGATGCTGTAAATCCTCCGTGCCGTATATTAACAATGCCTCTTTCCGTTTATTTGGCTCATAAATATCAGCAATTTCAATAACGCCATAAACAGTATCACCATATACTAATTTTGCCTCATCACCCTGCTGCAATGTTGCCGCTACATCCTTTGCTATAGGTAATGTAATCGGAATACTCCATACCACGCCTGACGCTAAACGTGTATGTTCAACAACTGACTCATAATCTTCCTGCGTTAAAAAACCTTCAATCGGACTGTAACCACCGATAGCAATTAACTCTAAATCACTAAGTGCAATGGCATCAAGCTCAATAACTTTATTTATATGCGTTATATCCTTCTCTGGATTAAAGGCTTGCACTAATAGTCCACCATGTGGTTGTAAACTCATTACAATCTCCCCCTAATTTTATTGAATTACTCAGTTTTATATTTAAGTTTATTTGCATATTGATTGGATAGACTGGGTTCAAAATGTGATCGGCTTTCCCTCAAAAGTAATTCGGGTATTTAAATTCCTTCACCCGCATCGTATATTGAGCGCTCTTCTTCACGCATTGTTCGCATTAAGCTAATGACACCCAGTGTTCCAACAATAATACTGCCAATTAATACGATGGTATAGAAATCTTTTTCTAAGAATAGCTGTACTAAAAAATAAGAAATGGCTAAAGAAAAGATTGGCGAAACAATCCAAATACGGATTATTTTTTTCACAATGTACTTATGGAAAATTTGTTTCCCGTTTTTGGCCAACCCCATTCCGATAATCGAAGAGGATGTTACTTGTGTTAATGGCACGGGAAGCCCAAAGATAGAGCTTATACCGACTAGTAGTGCACCTGTACTCGATATTAGTATCCCTTCTGCCTTCTCAAAGCGCATAATTTTTTTACCGTTTGTTTCAAGCACTCGTTTGCCAAGGAGCATCGCACCAAGCGCTACAAATATCCCGCCAAGCGATATTCCAGTTGTTACACTTATCATTCCTGCGCCAACAAGAGGTCCAACTGCATTTGCTACGTTATTCATCCCTGCTGAAAACGCTTCGAAAAATCCAGCAAACACAAGGAGGATCGTTAATATTAAATGATCTTTTAACAAGCCCTTGACTCGTAATTTATACAGCCACTTCCCAAAGACAAATGCAATGATAAACGCTACGATTGGCACTATTATCCAAAATGATATGATAACAAGTAATGACTTAATATATAGCACTTTATAGGCAATCCCTACACCTACAACTGCGCCTACTGTCACTTCACTCGTCGATAATGGGATGCCTAAAAGATTGGCGAGAAATAGTGAGCTTGTCGCAGAAATCAAAATAATAATGACAACCTTTACTGTAATGTACTCCTGTGGCATTATGCCGGAGCTGATTGTTTTTACTACCTCTCCACCTCCAAGAACTGCCCCAGAAAAAACACCCACTGAGCAAATGAGCAATGCTTGCCAAGCTTTTTTGATGGCACCTGCTCCGTAAGCAACTCCCATTGAGGCTGCCGCTCCACTAGCACCTATATTCATCGCAAAAAATAAACTAATTGCTATTGCTACATTTTCAAGCATGGCAAAACTCCTTTATTCATGTAATCCACACTCAGTTTTACCAGACCCTTGCCATCTGCCTGAACGCAAATCATCCATTGTAAATGCCGGTTTTGTACAGTGCTCGCAGCCGACGCTTGGATAGCCTCTGTCATGCAATGGATTGTACGGTAAACCATGCTTTGAGACATAACGCCAGACATCTTTCCATGTCCAATGAATAAGTGGACAAATTTTAATGGACTGAAATTTATCGTCATGATTGATAAAGTTCGTATTTTGCCGGGTTGGTGATTGTTCACGACGTAAGCCTGATATCCAAGCCTTTGCGCCCGCCAACGCTTCATGTAACGGCGCAATCTTGCGAATTTCGCAGCATTTATTTGGATTGGAATTCCATAATTCATCGCCATATTGAGCTGCCTGTTGTTCGAGTGTAAGTGCTGGTTTTTGCATAATAATGTTAAGCTGCGGATATTTTTCTTTTACTTTATCAATCGTTTCATATGTTTCCTTAAAATGAACATCTGTATCTAAAAAGATAATCGTAGCATTAGGCTTCACCTTTGAAATAAGGTCAATCAAGACAATTCCCTCAATCCCAAAGCTACATGCATAGACGATTTCCTCACCATATTCAGCATAACTCCACTGTAAAACCTCCAGTGCAGCCTTATAGGTTTCGTCTACCTGAAAATTCAATGTTGGCTCATGCCAAGTTGCATATGTTAGCATATAATCCCCCTTGTAAACGAAAAGAGGCGTTCTAACAAAAGA
Organism: Lysinibacillus sp. NPDC056232; assembly: GCF_042267565.1. Taxonomy (NCBI): domain Bacteria; kingdom Bacillati; phylum Bacillota; class Bacilli; order Caryophanales; family Bacillaceae; genus Lysinibacillus; species Lysinibacillus sp. NPDC056232. Next base: position 41,599 of record NZ_JBHJTF010000021.1, read on the forward strand.
CATAGTGTAAACATGTCTTTGTTAAAACGCCTCTAGTTTGACTAGCCAGCTTATTATTTAATGATTGTTCACTACCTCGTTCTACAATCATTTTTCTTATTACCAAATATATACTAAAGTACACCTAGTAGTCAACTAGGTTTTCAGGAATTTGTTGAATAAAATATTGATCAGAAGATTTAGGATTTTTCCATAATCAATTAAGCCTCGGCATAATTGCGTTCGATGGTATTAGGTCAACAACTGTTTTTTATGCTAAAGCGCAGTGTTGCTGTCGCTTCGCTTTCGCACAGATAAAACCGTGTTGCTGTCACTTCGCTTTCGGTCAAAAGACAATTGCTGAAAGAAGTTAAAAGACCATATAAGCAGACAAGTTTGCTACATGACTACTATTTTATTTTTGATGAAAATCTCGTCCGTCGTACACAGTTGTTACATAATCGGCACGAATAACAAAATCTCCAAAATGCTCTCCCTCTAGACGTTCCTTTGCATAGTGCAGAAGGATTGTACGAAGCTCCGCCAATATCTCCTCCTCACCTATATTTTCACGATATATTTTATTGAGACGATCACCAGTAAAGCTTGCTCCTAAATACATATTATATTTCCCAGGACCTTTACCGATAAAGCCAATCTCAGCCATTGCTGCGCGCGAGCAACCATTCGGACAGCCTGACATGCGAATAACGATTTCTGTATCGTTTAAGCCTGCTTCATCGATGATTGTTTCAATTTTTGTAATAAGAGAAGGCAGGTAACGCTCGGCTTCTGCCATGGCTAAACCGCATGTTGGTAATGATACGCAAGCAATCGAATTTCGGCGCAATGCAGAATAGTGCGCTCCATCTGTAAGGTTATATTGCTCAATAATAGCAGCAATTTTTTTCTTCTTTTGCGGCGTTACATTACTAATCATTAAATTTTGGTTTGGCGTTAAGCGGAAATCACCTGTATGCACCTTCGCAATTTCACGTAATCCTGTTAAAAGCTCATAATTTTCAAAGTCCTTAATACGACCATTTTGAATAAATAATGTATAATGCCATTGACCTTCTGCACCTTTAATCCAGCCAAACTCATCACCCGTTCGATTAAAAGTAAATGGACGAGCCTCTTGGATATTCCAACCTAGACGACGAGTTAGTTCTTCGTTAAACCATTCAAGTCCTCTTGCATCAATTGTATATTTAAAACGTGCATTTTTACGAACCGAACGATTCCCATAATCGCGCTGAATCGTCATAATCTTCTCCGCTGTTTCCAGTAGTTTATCAGGTGTGATAAAGCCAATTATACGAGCAAGCTGTGGGTATGTTTCATGATCGCCATGTGTCATGCCCATTCCTCCACCAACAGCTACGTTAAAGCCTACTAGCTTATCCTCCTCAACAATTGCTATTAACCCTATATCTTGTGAGAATACGTCCACATCATTACTTGGTGGAACCGCAATACCAATTTTAAATTTACGCGGTAAATATTGCGCACCGTATATAGGTTCAACTTCTTCATCCTGACTATCAACTACCTTTTCACCATCTAGCCATAGTTCATGGTAAGCTCGTGTTCTAGGTAGTAAATGCTCACTTAATTTGGCAGACCAATTATAGATTTCCTCATGTAATGCGGATTGGTTTGGATTCACATTACACATCACATTACGATTGACATCTCCGCAGGCTGCAAGAGAATCTAATAACACCTCATTAATTTCCTGCATATATTTTTTAACATTCCATTTTAAAATGCCATGCACTTGGAATGCCTGACGTGTCGTTAATTTTAAGGAGCCATTACCATACTTTCTCGCCATTTCATCCATTACTAGCCATTGTGCTGGAGTTGCTGCTCCGCCCGGTGTACGTACACGCACCATAAATTGGTAGGCAGGCTCAAGCTTTTGACGCTGACGTTCGTTACGAAGATCGCGATCGTCTTGTAAGTAACTACCATGGAACTTCATTAGACGGTTATCATCCTCTGGAATACCTGAGCTTAATGGATTGTTCATCGTACGCTCTAATGTTCCGCGTAGATAATTACTATCGGTTTTAATACGTTCTACATCACTAGGATTCCCTGGTTGTGGAGGTAGAATAATTTTTCCTGTCATTTGTTATCGCTCCTTTAATCAATTATGCCTCGGCGGAATTGCCGCTGTCGCTTCGCTTTCGCGCAGAAAACACATTTTGTAGCTGTCGCTTTGCTTTCGCTACATAAAACATTTGCCGCTGTCGCTTTGCTTTCGCTACATAAAACATTTGTAGCTGCCGCTTTGCTTTCGCTACAGAAAACACTTGCCGAAAGAAGTTAATAAACGTCACGTTGATAGCGTTTCTGCTGTTTTAGCTCATTGACAAAGGCTTTAGCTTCCTCTGGCGTTTTTTGTCCCTGTTGTTCAATAACGCGATGGATTGTTGCATCAACATCAGCCGCCATCAATTTTTTATCGCCACAGACGTAAATAACAGCTCCTTGCTCTAGCCATTCATAAAAAGCAACAGCATTTTCCTCAATTTTATGTTGAACATATATTTTTCTATCTGTATCACGTGAGAAAGCTACATGCATTTGACTTAGTGTGCCTGAAGCAAGCCAACGCTGCCAATCCGTTTGATAAAGGAAGTCTGTGACAAAATGTTGATCACCCAAAATTAGCCACGCTTTTCCTTCGACGCCTAATTCCTCACGCTCCTCCAAAAATGCACGATACGGGGCTACACCTGTGCCAGCACCAATCATAATAATCGGTGTGTCCTCATGCTCTGGTAATCTAAAGTTCGGATTTTTATGAACATATATCGGTAATGTATCACCAATTTGAATACGCTCTGCTACGCTACCAGAGCAAACGCCAAGACGTTGACGTCCATTCGTCTCATAGCTTACTTTCCCAATTGTTAAATGTACCTCTTCACTATTTGCCTTTTGACTACTAGCAATGGAATATAGACGTGCTGGAATTTTACGTAGTAAATCTACAAATTGCTGCGCATCCCATATAAATGGTGCGAAGTCTTCCACAACGTCAAGTAAATCTCTTCCTTTTGCATAGTCCTTCCAAGATTCCGAGTCTGCAAGTAGCTTGGTAAATTCCTGATGGCCCGTATAGGCACCAATTTTTTGTAACAATGGCTTAGACAACACTGTAATTTCTAGTTTTTTTTGCAATACATCCTTTAATGGCAGTGTTTCCTCAAAGACGCTTACCTCAATTTGTGGATCAAACTGTAACGCTGTGATTAAAGCATCGACTAGCTTTTCATCATTTTCCGGTTGAATACCGATACTATCTCCTGGTTCGAAATAGAAACTTGCACCTTCGATGGATAATTCAATATGACGTGTTTCTTTATTTGATCCTCTGCCGTTTAAATTAATGTTTTCAAGTACTTCAGCATAAAACGGATTTTTACGAGAATATGTAGTGTCTCCTTGTGCTGTTTTATTTTGTGTAGTCGTTATATCAGCTACATCCGTCTGTTGCAGCAACTCCTGCTGAACAGCTGAGAACCAATGGGTTGCCTCGACATCATAATCTACATCACAATCTGTGCGCGGTACGATTCGAGTTGCTCCTAACTTTGCAAACTGTTCATCAAAATCCTTTCCTGTTTTACAGAAAAATTCATAGGAGCTATCACCTAAGGCTAGCACTGAATAATGAAGCTGCTCTAACTTAGGAGCACGTTTGCTATGCAAAAATTCGTAGAACTGTATCGCTTGATCAGGTGGATCCCCTTCCCCATGTGTGCTAACAATGAGTAAAAGATTTGTCACCTTTTTTAAATTATTTGGTTTAAATGTTGCTAACGACGAAATTGTTACGTCCACATCATTATCTTTCAAGGCTGAGGCATATTTTTCAGCTAACCCCTGGCTATTGCCAGTTTGTGAACCATATAAAATCGTTACTGTTTTGGTGATTGTTTTTACTATCGGCGTTACTTCTTCGACAACAGGATCAATAGTTACTAGTGGTGCACTTAAAAAGCCGTTTAACCAAATCCTCTGTTCTCCTGTTAGTTTAGGGAGCAGCTCATTTAACAGCTTTACCTGCTCCTCATTAAATGGACTGTTTACTACTTGCAGTTTCAACCTTGCCACCTCACGTATTCGTATCATTTTCTTCTCTTGATAATTTGTCTGACAAAACGATTGCTGAAAAAAGATCAATTATGCCGGGACACCCGCTGAAAGAAGTTAAAATTATCGAAGTCGTATTTTTTCCTTCTTTTCTATTTGGACCACATAGGAATTTTGCACAATCAATGTAATCGATCCGTGGTTCACAGTATTTAAAATTTGACGGACATTGTCTAATGCTAGATTTACATTTTCTGTCCTTTTATCTACCATTACAAAACACCTTCCTTAGTAAGTTTTAATAATTGATAAATACGTTCCACTAAAACTTCCCTTACATTGTCGTCATAGCCTAAACTTTCACATAAAATAACGTTCTGATTCTCATAATCTTGTAATCGCCTTGTTATGCTTTGGCGCAAAATCCCAGTAAACAACAAATACGGGACTATAAATACTTGATTGTCCCTATTCTTCTCTTGTTGTAACCAATCTTCAAACGTAGGACCCATTCCATATAGAAAGCACGTGTCTACAGCTTCATAAGCGTATTTATCACGTAATCTTGTTGCAATTTTGGCTAAATCACTCTTTACTGCAGGATCACTACTCCCACGACCTATAAGTAAAACACTTGCATCGTTAGACGGGCACCTTGCTTCTAAAATTCTAGTCTGTAATGTATCAATTAATAATTCATGGATACCAAGTGGTTCACCGTATGTAAAACGCACTTGTGGATGCTGTTCTTTTGCTTTATCAATCTCACTTGGAATATCGTGCTTTGCATGCTGAGCGGCAAGCAATAAAATAGGCACGATCGCTATAGCTGTAGCCCCTTGGTTAATACAGCTTGCGATACCTTCAGCAATTGTCGGAGTCGCGAGTTCTAAAAAACTAATTTCTTGAATCGGTATTTTAATCTCTTGTTGTACGCTCTTTAGAAAGGTAACGGCTTGCTCCACTCCTGCCTTTACTCTACTTCCATGAGCGATATATAAAATAGCTTGCATGAACCCACATCCTTACACAGAAACTTCTGCTAACTGTGGCTGCGGAATGTTTTGCTCAAACCATTGAATTGTTTCCCTCAAAGTAACAACTTTTCCTACTACAATTATGCTTGGATTTTGAATATTTTCCCGCTGGACTAGTTCTTCAATATTAGCTAAAGTTCCCGTGACTGTTTTTTGTTGAGAAAATGTACCCCAATGGATGAGTGCTATCGGTGTTTCTTTATCTCGCCCATACTTGAGCAGCTGCTCACGGATATAGGGAAGATTACCGACCCCCATATAAATAGCAATCGTATCCACCCCTTTTGCAAGACTTTCCCATTGGATTCCATCATCCTTGCCCTCTCTCATATGCCCCGTGACCATTGCAAAACTTGAGCCTAGGTCACGATGTGTAACAGGAATCCCCGCATATGCCGGTGCTGCTATCCCTGAAGTGATGCCAGGCACTATTTCAAATGGAATATTATGCTGTGCTAGCACCTCTGCTTCCTCAGCTCCCCTTCCAAAAACGAATGGATCTCCTCCCTTTAATCTCGTCACAATCAATCCTTGCTGTGCATAGCTGACAAGTGCTTGATTAATTTGCTCTTGAATCATGGCATGCTGCTGAGGTAGCTTACCGCAAAAGATGAGCTTAGCCTCTCGTTTAGCATAGGATAGTAGAGTCTTATTAATGAGTCTGTCATACAGGATGACATCAGCACATTCGATACACCGTAATCCTTTTACTGTGATAAGATCAACATCGCCAGGTCCAGCACCCACTATAAAAACTTTCCCCATTTGATTTCACTCCCTTTCGTCTTTTCTTAGAGATAAAAAAAGACTCAAATTATCCATAGGCAGAGCAATGCCTGTGAATAATAAGAGCCTCTAGTTTGCTAGTCAGCTACGTATTTAATTCTTAGTAATACAATAAGAATAATAAATAATTTAGTATATTCTGTCAACACTTTATTTAATGCCTAGACTATGATATTTATTTAATTTAACCTTTTAAAGAAAAAACCAGGTGTCGCTTGCTGACATCTGGTTTTTTTTGAGATCTATTTTATTTGAATTAATATCTACGATGCCCTCCAAACGGTGGACCTGGTCGGAAAAATGGTGGACCAGGTCGGTAAAACGGTGGAAATGGGCGATAGAACGGCGGATAAAATGGAGATGGGCCAAACTGTGATCCAAGAAAACTCCCTAAAAATCCTCCCAAAAACGGCCCTCCAATTGGCCAAAAGCCACCTCCTGGATAACCTCCAAAGAATGTCATAAGCTTCCTCCCTTTTTTACTCTATCGTATGTAGGGGGATGCATATATCACACGTCTATTGCCTATTCTATTTTTCTTCTCCCAAACGTTGCACAAAGTTTGCAAGTGTACGTACCATTACACCTGTACCACCTTTTGGACCTAAGTCATGTACAGCCATCGCATCTGACGTCCCTGCAATATCTAAGTGAATCCATGGTGTATCACCAACAAACTCACCAACAAAGCCGCCTCCAAAAATCATGTGTCCATCACGACCAGGTGAATTATTTAAATCAGCGACGTCTGATTTACGAATTCGTTTTTTATCATTTTCTGTTAAAGGCATGCGCCATACAAATTCATCCGTCTCTTGTGCAGCTTCCATGAAAGCAGCAAAGAATTCATCATCATTCGAAAGTGCACCTGTTTTATCCATACCAAGTGCTGTAATCACTCCACCTGTTAACGTTGCAACATCGATCAGGGAAGTAGCCCCTTGTTGTTTAGCATATGTAGTCGCGTCTGCTAATACTAAGCGTCCTTCCGCATCGGTATTTAAAACTTCTACCGTCTTGCCACTATATGTCGTAATGACATCATCTGGCTTAAATGCTGTGCCAGATACCATATTATCGGTAGAGCCAATAACGGCTACAACATTTTTGTTAGGACGTAATTCACCAATAATTTTCATGGCGCCTAGTACTCCTGCCGCACCGCCCATATCGCCCTTCATGCCTACCATTGAATCTTTTGGCTTTAAGGAATAGCCACCTGTATCATACGTAACCCCTTTGCCAACAAGGCCAATTGGATCGTCAAAATCTTCAGTCGCTTTATATTTTAAAGTTATTAAACGAGGTTCTTCATCGGAGCCTTGGTTGACACATAAAATACCGCCCATTCCAAGCTCCTCTAATTGTGCTTTATCTAAAATTTCCACTTCAAAATCGTACTCGACTGCAAGGGACTCTGCGTAATTGGCTAAGTCTGTCGCTGTCAGTAAGTTTGGTGGTAAATTAATTAAGCTACGTGCTTCATTTACTGCATCTGCATAAATAGCGCCAACTTCAAAGCTTGCCACTACTTCATCTAAATCATTAGCAGTAGTTACAAGATGAACCGCATCAATACGTTTATCTACTTCATTTGATGTTGTTTTGTAATGAGGAATTGAATAATAACCAAGACCAGTTCCTTCACCAGCTAAAAATGCAACATCTGTTAAAGTAATCGACTCTGTCGTAAACGACTCTAGCCAAATTGAATATTCTTTAATCTTTAAGGCTCTTAGTTCCTTGCCTAGCAACCCAAATACTGCACGAACATCGCCTTCTGTTAGGTCCTTACGATCATCTAAACCAACAAATAAAATGCGTTTAAGATTTGCGTGGCCCTTCAAGAATGGCAATTTCGTTATTTTTTTTAACGCAGTAGATACATCCCCTGCACCAATCCACGCATCAATGGATTCTCCATAAAATGATGAAAAGCTTGCCCATTCCTGCATTTGTTCACGATGTTTAGGGACTCCTACTACTAACACTTCAGTAGAAATCGTTTCAAATGTTTTTGCTTCTTTTACAATATGCATGTACATTCCTCCATTCAGTATTCTATTATACCTAAGTTTCAGAAAACGCGTAATATTTGGCTTTTAGAAAATAATGAATGTTATAATAAAAGCAATTATAAGTGAAGGTTGTGATGATCATGAGTTTACTTCAAAATACCCCTTTACTCGTCGCCCTTTTTGCTGTTCTCTTTGCACAGTTTATAAAAATCCCTATTCATTTTTTAATGACTCGAAAGATTAATTGGGGATTATTTACTTCCACCGGAGGAATGCCTAGCTCCCACTCCGCTTCCGTAACAGGACTAACAACCTCTATTGCCTATGAAACAGGATTAGATTCCCCAATTTTCGCCGTAGCCGCTATGTTTTCATTTATCGTCATGTATGATGCGAGTGGAGTACGTTTTCAGGCAGGTCAACATGCAGCTGTATTAAATCAACTGCGTAAGGACTTTGAAACATTGCTTCATGAATTAAAAAAATGGCCGCAAATGGATGGGCGAGAGAAAATGGAAGAGCTAAAAACATTGCTAGGTCACAAACGGAGCGAGGTATTTTTTGGAGCATTAACTGGAATTTTTATCGCCATCATCACATACCAGTTTATTTTGTGAAAATAGACACATCCTCCTGTCGAGGCTGTGTTTTTTTGTTTATCGGAACATTTTTGTGATTTATCGGAAACTTTTCTAGATTTATCGGAAAAATTCAATAAAAAAATCAGTATTCTTCTTTTTATTGAAAGAAGAATACTGAAAGAAGTTAAAACATTCGATAACCACTTTTACGTAAATAAATCATGACAATTCCCGCAACAATTGAACCGGCAAAGCCACCAGATAAGATGGTCACATCCACAAGGTGCAATGCTTGTAACTTATCTAAAAGTGCTGGAAATGCAGAACCTGGCTTGAAAATATAATCTAAAAAGCTTACATCATCGACAATAAAGATAACAACAATTGGATACACGATTGCCATTAACCATGTCATTCGCAGAAGCATATTCAATAAAAATCCAATACCAAAGAACATGACGAAAAATAACAAAATCGAAATGATTAACTGTACTAATGAAACTGGACCATCCATGTATGTATAACCTCCGTTTTCCTCTCATTAGTTTACATGATTACTACAACGCTTTCAATGAACATATCCTTGATTTCGCTTGTTCGTCATATTTAGGGATCTTCACCATAACATGTGGTTGATTTCCGTTCCGACTGGGCGCTTTGCCGCTGCTTCGCTTTCGCGCAGAGCAAAGCTTCCTTGGGGCGTCGGGCCAGCACGAGGTTGATCAAGGCGTTATCACAGGATGTAATGGTTTTAGCTTTGTTCCCCTACCCGCTGCAGGTTCTCATCTGTAACACTGATCCCCAAGGAGTCGCCCAGTCTCCACTTATATGTGGCAATGTCATCCATAACTCTTGGTGATTAGCCAATAAAAAACTATTGAAAACTAGTATACAACTAATTTTCAATAGTTTCTTGCTTTTCATTATGAAGCTGTTTGAGATAATAAAAACTTTGGTGACTTCCAAAGCTCTGCCCATTTTTTAATGGCAGCAATAACAATGATAAAGCCTAAAACTAACATAATGACTGACAATACACCATTTAACATATTGTAACCTGCAGCCGCTGTATTCCAATACACATTTTTAATCATCCAATAGCCTGCTACATTTACAGTGACATATAAATAGGCCAATGGGATAAAACATGTTAAAGCATAGATTCGCTTATCTGCAACTTTTAAGACTATTGTTACACCACATACTAAACCGATTGTCGCCATCAACTGATTCGAAACGCCGAATAATACCCAAATCGAACTAATATCTCCTGAATACAATAAGTAGCCCCACATGAAACATGCAAGTGCACTTGCAAAGATTGTACCCGGAAGCCAATTTGTACGTTTCAGCGGCTTGTAAACATTGCCGCCAAAATCTTGAATTAAATAGCGCGCAACACGTGTCCCAGCATCAATAGCCGTTAAAATAAAGACCGCTTCAAACATGATCACGAATTGATAGAAATAAGAAGACAGTTCAGCAAACCAAGGAATCCCCGTGAAAATATCAGTCATCCCAACTGCAAGAGTAACAGCTCCTCCTGTACGTCCTTCTAAATCCATCCCAATACTTTCAGCTAATGCATGTAAATGAACCGGCTCCATTCCTAATGTAGCAAAGACTGCTGGAGCTGAATTAATCGCAAAATAATCTGCAGGATGAAGGGCTGTTGCTGCAATTAAAGCCATTACACCTACTAAAGATTCTACGAGCATGGCACCAAAACCAACGATGCGAATATCTTCCCAGCGATCAATCATTTTCGGCGTTGTCCCAGAGCCTACGAAAGCATGGAAGCCAGAAATAGCCCCACAGGCAATTGTGATAGAGACGAATGGCCATACTGGACCAGCAATGACTGGACCTCCACCATGAATAAACTCTGTAATTGGCGGGAATTGAATAACTGGGTTAACGAAAAAGACCCCGATGATTAACGCAATAAATACGCCAATTTTCATAAAACTACTTAAATAATCACGCGGCGCTAATAAGAGCCAAACAGGTAATGCCGCCGCAAAGAATGCATAGATCGGTAGAATAATAGCTAAAGTATCACGATCAAACGTTAAAAAATCACCAAATGCTGTTCCTTGAATCATCGGTCCAATAAATACACCGATCATCAACAAAATAAAGCCAACTGTCGATGTAACAATTAAATTTCCTGTTTTACGATAAGCAATACCAACAAGCATCGCTATTGGAATCGTAATCCCTACCGCAAAAGTCCCCCATGGATTTCGCTCCAACGCACCAAGGACAACCATCGATAGCCCGGCCATTGTAATTGTAATAATGAAAAGCATGGCAAGGCCTGTACAGAATCCTGCAACAGGGCCTAATTCCTTTTTCATTACCTCTGATAACGACTTCCCACCATGACGCATAGAAGCGAATAACACTACAGCATCGTGTACTGCACCACCGATTACCGCGCCAATTAACAGCCAAAGGAGCCCTGGCAAATAGCCAAATTGTGCAGCTAAAATAGGTCCGACTAACGGTCCAGCTGCTGCAATCGCTGCAAAATGATGCCCAAATGTCACCCATTTATTCGTCGGAACATAGTCTTTACCATCCTCCATAGCGTGCGCTGGGGTGGGTGTATCATCTTTTATCTTAAGTACCTTCTTTGTGAAAAATATGCCATACAAACGATAGCTAATCATCAGTACACAAATGGAACCTATTACAATTGTAATAGCATTCATGTTATCACTCCTTTTACGTTTTCCACATCATAGCAAATGAATTAAACGATTATTCGTAAAATTCACCAAAATGTCAGAATTTTAAGTTGAAAGGGTGTTTTCTACTGTTGAAATGCAGTTATTTTGATAGCTGAAAGATCTTGCGCACATCCTTCATATAAAGCCTGCTGACAGGTATCGAATGTCTATTATGCAAAATCAAATTGTATTTAGAGCTACTCCAAGGCTCCAGCTCTACAATATGTTCTAAATTGACGATAAATGCCCGATGGACACGCACAAAACCTTTTAAAGTGAGCTTTTTCTCCAAAACGGCTAACGACTCTGAAGCAAAATATCTCCCTTTCTCAGTGACAACAATCGTCTTACTATCTTCAGATGTACAATATAAAATTTCCTGTATTTTTATAAGTAAAATTCGATCATTCACATAAACTGTTAATTTATCAAGCTTGTCCAATTGTAAATGCTTTAATTTTTCCATCGTTTTAGTCTGTGTTGCTCTTCTTTTGGCCACTAGTTTTTCAACTGCACGTTGCACACGCTCTTGCTCAAACGGTTTCAAAATATAATCAAAAGCGTTCACTTCGAATGCCTGTAGTGCATACTCATCATAAGCAGTAGCAAAAATAATTTCAGATTTAAGTATGCTTTGTTGTAGCTGTTTTGCCAATTCAAGGCCATTATTTACGCCTAGCTGAATATCTAAAAACACACAATCGATCTGCTCAAACTGTGGATCCAGCAGTATTTCCTCCAAATCCTCTGATTCACCGATGATCTGAACTAACTTTGTTTGCTCCAATAAATATCGCAATTCAGCCCTTGCTAACGGTTCATCATCTACAATATAGACATTTAACATTTCTCTACTCCCATCTTGTGGCTTTTAACGGTAGCTGGATCATAATTGTCGTACCAACATCCAATGTACTTGAAATGTGAAAATCTGCCTCAGTTCCATAAATTTCATGAATACGCTGATAAATATTCCATAAAGCGGTCCCCGTTCCTTGCTCGGATTGCATGATCGTTTTGCCAAGCTGCTTAACCTGCTCTTTTCTCATCCCACAGCCATTATCCTCTGTTGACAGCAACAGCTTATTATTAATTCGTTGTACCTTAACGTCAATTTTGCCTTCCTTACGATTTTTAAAGGCATGATAAACGGCATTTTCAACAAGTGGCTGTAAGGTAAATGGGGGGATTTGTACGTCAAAAAGTGATTCATCCAAGTGAAATTGCACATCATAGCGATTTGGAAACCTTGTTTGTTCAATCGACAAATAAGCCTCCACATGGTCAATTTCATTTTTTAACGGAATCAGCATTTGACGAGCGCCCTGCAAATTACTCCTGAAAAATGTACTAAGCTTTATCAATAATGCTCTAGCCCCATCAGCATCCGTTCGGATCAAACTTGAAATAGTATTGAGACTATTAAAAAAGAAATGAGGATGTACCTGTGCTTGTAGCGCTTTAATTTCGGCATCCTTTAATAGCTTTCTTTGCTGCTCAATTTCAGCATATTCAAGCTGCGAAGAAAATAGTCGACTGAGGCCCTCAGCAAGTTCCTTTTTAGCCCCTGTTAACGAAGTAACATTAATAAAATATAGCTTTAAGGTACCAACCGTTTTATGCTGTACTTTTAATGGTAAGACAATCGCAGCACTTAACGGACAATCTTCATGTGGACAATTGATTTCTTTTGCGGACGTCGCTGTAATAATGCGCCCTTCCACTAATACGCGCTTCGTTAAAGCCGTCATTATTTCTTGATGAATGACGTGATGATCCTCTCCTACTCCTACATGTGCTAAAATCCCATTTGTATCAGTAATCGCGACTGCATCAACCTTAATCTCTCTTTTAATAATCTCCGCAACCGTTTGGCACGATTCTTCACTTAACCCTTTACGAAAATGGTCTATTGTTTGTTGAGCAATAGAAAAGGCTTGGTGTGTTTGTAATGCTTTTGTACGCTCTTCCTCATCAATAAAAGTTTTAATAATAATGAAAAATATCAAAATCCCAAGGGCATTCATAAAAATCATCGGTAGCGCAATTAAAGAAACTAATTGCAAAGCTTGTTCAAAAGGCTTTGCCATTAGTAAAATAACAATCATTTGTAAAGTCTCTGCACAAATTCCGATGATAACAGCCTTTTTATAGGAGAATGTTTGACGTATTTTTAATTGCTTACTTAAACCACCTGTAATGAATCCTGCTAGTATTGTTGAAACACCACAGGCAACCGCTGTAAAACCGCCAAGGGTAATACGATGAATCCCTGCAATAATCCCTACGCAAACACCTACAAGTGGCCCACCGAAGATCCCGGCAATTGCTACGCCAATTAGCCTCGTATTCGCAATGGCCTCCTCTGCATTTATAGTGCTATGTATCATTTGATTTAAAGGATGAATGGACCCACTTTCAATTTTAATCCCTGTATAGCTGCTAACTATACTTAAAGCACTAAAAATAATAATAAGCCAAACTTTTTCCTTAACCCCTTGATCTTGAAAGAGCACTCCCCGAAAGAGGCGCCATCTTGACATTAAAAAGGCAAACACAATGATTAGCCCTACTCGCTCTAACATAAACAAAAATAGCTCCATCATAGGTCCCCTCCTCTGACGCTCTATTTTTTAAAGAACAATTTATAAGAGGAATAACCAAAGACATCTCCTGGATTAATCCCTTCTATCCCCTCTAATTGGTGCTTTTCAAATTGATTGGATGCCATTTCCTTTAACATCACAGAAGTCATCTCATCTTGAGTTAGCTCTTTTGGATACATCCATTTCGCTTCTAACAATTCTTTTTCCTGAATACAAATCTGCTGTTGCTCATCTTTCATCCGACAATAAAATATCGCCATATTATCACTAATGTCACCACGAATCACACCCGTTCGAAAACCAATTAAGCCTGATACATAGCAATCAATGCCCGTTTCTTCTTTTAGTTCACGAACAACAGCCTCATCTACTGTTTCACCAGCATTGACAAAACCAGCTGGCAATGACCATCTTCCCTTTAATCCGCTATATGCCTTTTTGACAACTAGCCATTGTCCTAACTCATTTACAGTTACCCCTGCAACACCTAACCAAACTTTTCCTCTATCTTTTTTCATCATCTTCACCTCTATATCACTATTATAACGGCTTTTCCGTATATAGAAGTATTAATTCAGAATTTTATGGTTACTTCTCACTCTCAAACATAAAATATGCATGTACTCCAATTTTGTAAATATGTTACACTAGTTAAAATATAGAATATTCACTCTATTTAAAGGAGGAAATTTTATGTTAAACGAATTATCACCTAATGGGAAGCTTTTTATTATTGCGATAGCGTTGCTTTTACTATCACCCATCATTGTTTTCATGTTGCCATTTACGATTTCCCAAACTTTTTATTTTAGTAGCGATAATATCGTGCTGATCACTCCAATAAGCAATTTCACTATGCTTTTCCTAGCAATTACACTAATTATTTTAACGTTGATCATACTTGGTTTCAAAAGAAATAAATACACCTATTTGATTACGATTATAACAATCGTGAGCAGTCTGGTTTTAGGCTATTTTTCTGTTTTAAGTTATATCGCTATACAGAATACACAAATTGTTTTCAAAGAATATCTCCATAAAACTACATATGAATGGCAGAATATTAAGGAAGTCATTTATGAGTATGAAACAGGTACAGTAGGCACTTATTATTTCCAAACGAAAAATAACGAAAAGTTTGTCATTGAAGAAAACGGACAATTTGGTTTTGGTCCAGAGGAGAAAAGTGCTATTTACAATTTAACAAATGAAAATGGCGCTATATTTATAGAACGTGAGAAGGTAAAGTAACGATTATCAATTATGCCCCGGCATAATTGCGTCCGGAATCGGATTTGTGCTTGCACAAAGAACTCCCTTCCGATTCCGTGACATCCGCCGGAGGCTTTAACTTCTTTCAGCAATTATTTTCTGTAGCGAAAGCGAAGCGTCAGCTACAGGTGTCTTTTGCTGAAAGACGTTAAAAAAAAACCACTTTCGAGTAGAACGAAAGTGGCTTAAGACAGTGCCCTACCTTTTCATGTTATAAGCCGTGTTCCAAGCATTTTCCATACCTAAACAACGACTACTTACGCTTCCAACTGCTCCATATCCCAATCAAGCTTTAATATATTTTTTAATCGGATGACCTGATCTTCTCCAATTGTATTGACCAGTTGTTTTTCTATTTCTGCTTTACAATATTGATTTTTTTCAAAGCAATCTTCACCAAATTCAGTCATACGAATAGCTTTATGTTTTTTACTATGTTCGACACTCGTAACTGTCACCAACCCTTTAACTTCCAAACTCTTTATTATTTTATGGGTTGCTTGTCTTGAAAATTTAACATTTTTAGCTACATCTGAAATCGTAAGTTGTTTTTTATAAATTATACCCAAAATATACCATTCCGAATTTGATATATAAATATCGTTATGCTTATTCCACTTCTCTTCAGCAAGTCTTCGAAGTAGTTCGTGACGTTCGCTCAACAAATCAATGACATCTCGATTCTGCAATTCGTCCTTCAACTAGTTCACCTTCATTTCCTATTTTTCGTTATTAATATACAAAAAACAGCAGCAATCGTCAACTAAGTTGACAAAAACCTTTTAATTGCTTACAATAAATTTAGTCAACTAAGTTGACAATATAGTTTGTTGGAGGGAATATACATGTACAATGTTGGCGATGTAGTCATTTATTCATCACATGGACTTTGTTCTATTGAAGATATTTGTGAACAAACCTTTAACGACATTACAAAAACATATTATGTTTTACAACCACTAAATGAACCACAATTAGTCATTCGTACCCCTATTGACAATTCCAAAAAACAGCTTAGAGATATTATTCAAAAAGAAGAAGCACTCAATATTTTACATTCATTCACATCACCTGGCGTAGAATGGATTGAACAAAACACTCATCGCTCGAGAGTTCATCTAGAAATATTTAAATCCGGTAATCGCCAAAAACAAGCAAACCTTTTAAACACATTGTTACGAAAAAAGATTGAATATAGTGCTAGCGAAAAAAAATTCCCTAACCAAGAAGAGAAATTACTGCAATCTTTACAAGAGAACATTTTTTCAGAGTTCTCCATAGCTCTTAATAAATCATCCGATGAAATTTATGAATATGTATTAACACAGCTTCACTAGCGGTGAATTATTGGTACATTAAATAAGGCCACGATTAAAAATAATCGTGGCTTATTTTTTATTTAAAAAGAAATAAAAAAAATTGTTATCATTTTCGATTGTATAGGTTTCCTCTGTTTCATTCATTTGAACGAATGTTGCTATTCCTAAATTTGAGTTTTTAATCATAAACCATAGGGATGCCACATGCGAATGAAGCTAGTACTTAGATGCATTATTTTACCAGTTAACAGAATTAAAAGGCTATAAAAAAGCCTCCTTCATTCACCATGTTTTACAACATCATAAATCAAAGAAGCTTATTATTTAGAGCTCATTATTAATGAGCTTTTTGTTTAGTTTTAGTCACAAATCTCAGGCGTACCTTCACGTTTTGCTGTTTTGAAAGACGTGCCACAGCCACATGATGCGATAGCATTTGGATTATCGATCGTGAAGCCACCACCCATTAGCGATTGTTTATAGTCAATTTTTGTCCCCATTAAAATCGGCGCATCTTCACGGGAAACAAGAATTGTTAAACCATGTTGTATATCTTCAAAATCATCTTCTTTTTTCTCTTGATCAAAATGCATACCGTATGATAGGCCGCTGCATCCGCCACCATTAACGACTACACGTAAAAACGCACCTTGCTCTTCATTGTGCTCCATCATTTCATTAATATGAAAGACAGCCGCTTCAGTAACTTCAATTACTTGCTTACTTGTCATCCCAATCACCTTCCTTCTTAATTATTATCATATCAATTTTGACTATTGTATGACAAACATTCAGCTCCAACAGGATTTTGGTTCATTACTAATAGTTAAGGATGACATTTGTTAAAACGTATGCTAAATAGTTGATTTGGGGACGACAGGGCGACTACTTGGGCTTACCCGATCACTTTTCGCGGATACCTGATCACTTCCGGGGCTTACCCGATCACTTCTCGGGTATACCTGATCACTTCCGGGGCTTACCCGATCACTTCCGGGGCTTACCCGATCACTTCCGGGGCTTACCCGATCACTTCTCGGGTATACCTGATCACTTCCGAGGCTTACCCGATCACTTCCGGGGCTTACCTGATCACTTCCGGGGCTTACCCGATCACTTCCGGGGCTTACCCGATCACTTCCGGGGCTTACCCGATCACTTCCGGGGCTTACCCGATCACTTCCGGGGCTTACCCGATCACTTCTCGGGTATACCTGATCACTTCCGAGGCTTACCCGATCACTTCCGGGGCTTACCTGATCACTTCCGGGGCTTACCCGATCACTTCCGGGGCTTACCCGATCACTTCCGGGGCTTACCCGATCACTTCCGGGGCTTACCCGATCACTTCCGGGGCTTACCCGATCACTTCTCGGGTATACCTGATCACTTCCGGGGCTTACCCGATCACTTCTCGGGTATACCCGATCACTTCCGGGGCTTTCCCGATCACTTCCGGGGCTTACCCGATCACTTCCAGGGTATACCCGATCACTTCCGGGGCTTACCCGATCACTTCCGGGGCTTACCCGATCACTTCTCGGGTATACCCGATCACTTCCGGGGCTTACCCAATCACTTCTCGGGTATACCTGATCACTTCCGGGGCTTACCCGATCACTTCCGGGGCTTACCCGATCACTTCCGAGGCTTACCCGATCACTTCCGGGGCTTACCCGATCACTTTTCAGGGACGCCCCCAGAAAAGCGCCCAGTTGGAACGGAAATCAACCTCACATGATTGTGACAAACCTGATTATTAGTAAAAATTCTAATATTTTTCACATTAATAGTATTTTTTATTCATGTTTATAAAATTCACATTGGTATAATAGTTGTAATTAGCGATGAAAGAGGTATCAAATATGGAGATTTCACCTTATTACGAAAAAAAAACTCAATGTCTTAATTGCAAAAAAGAATTTCCTACATTAAAAGTACGCTCTAAATTCATTAAAGTAGATCATACAGAAACAGATTTTCAACCTATTTATGCAGACGGTGTAAATGCCCTTTATTATAATGTATTTGTTTGTGAACATTGTGGCTTTTCATTTACAGAAGACTTTTCAAAATATTTTGCCCCTGGCACGCAAGATGAAATTCGCACACAAATTACTGAAAAGTGGGTTCACCATGATTTTAAGGGAGAACGTACTGTCTTCCAAGCGATACAAGCTTATAAATTAGCGTTTCTTTGCGGTACGATTAAAAAAGAAAAATTTGTCGCTATAGCGGGACTTACATTACGTCTTGCATGGCTATATCGTTCACTAAAAAACGAAGGGCAAGAGAAACGTTTTATGACAATGGCCCGAGATTACTATATGGATTCTTATTCAAATGAGGATTACAGCTCCACTCAAATGTCAGATGTACGAATTATGTATATGATTGCTGAACTATCACGGCGTATCGGTGATTTAGAGAATGCTACTCGCTTCTTTTCAAAGGTCATTGAAAAGCAAAGTATAGGTGGAGAGGCGAAAATCATTGATATGGCTAAGGAACAATGGGCTATTATCCGAGAAGAAAAAGAACACGCTCGACAAGTGTAAGAAAAAAAGTTCTAGCCTGAATGAATCAGCTAGAACTTTTTTAGTCATTTTAGAATACTTGTTCCACTTCAATAATACCTGGTACTTCTTCTAATAATGCGCGTTCGATACCAGCTTTAAGTGTAATTGTTGAACTTGGGCAACTACCACATGCGCCTAATAAACGTAATTTTACAATGCCGTCTTCTACATCTACTAATTCACAGTCTCCACCGTCACGTAGTAAGAATGGGCGTAATTTATCTAATACCTCTTGAACTTGGTCGTTAATTGTTGTTTCTGACATTTGTCTCGACTCCTTTCCTTATAATGATTATAATGTTAGCAACAGAAAAAATCCAATATAGAATCACGAGGAGTGGGAATGCTATGAGTCAAGCGAAACCAAAGATTGAAATTTACGGAACAGCGGTGATCTGCGCGAGTTGTGTCAATGCACCATCTTCAAAGGATACATATGAATGGCTACAAGCAGCCATAGATCGAAAATATCCAAATCAAGGATATGATATTCGCTATATCGATATTGAAGGACCAATTGAGAATAAGCGCGATCAAGATTATGCTACACGCATTCAAGAAGATGAATTTTTTTATCCACTTGTCCTTATAAATGATGAAGTAGTGGGCGAAGGCTATGTGCAATTAAAGCCTGTATTTACTGCACTTGAAAAGCAAGGCTTCACGCCAGACGAAACTGTTTAATTCATGCACAAAGCCGATTCTGGACGCCATTATGCCGAAGCATAATTGATAGAAAAAATAAGAGATTGTTTCGAAATAAATTTCGAAGCAATCCCTTTTTGTATGACTTATTAATCATTTTGACGTTTGTAGTACCATAATAATCCTGATTTCATCAAGCGTGCGATACGTCCTGTTACTGTTGTATCTGCTAAATAAACAAAGCCTTGTTTTTTACCAAGAGCTCCCATGAAACCTTTTAATTTGATATCAGGCATTTTCTCGGGTAAGTTTTCGCCTTTCCAACGCATGCGAAGTACTTTCACGATTTGTTCTGCTTGTTCCTCTGCTAACTGCGCAGTTGGAGGTAAATCTGAAGCAGCACAGTCACCTACAATATATACATGCTCGTCATCAAGAAGATTGAAATATTGTGTTACAAGCGGACGGCCTTGTTTATCTTTTTCAACTTCCAAATCACGAACAATTTTGACTGGCTGTACACCAGCAGTCCATACTACAGTATCGAGCACAATTTCTTCATCGTGATTGTAAATTTTACCTTGTTCGATTTTTGTAATATTTGAATTGGCAATAACTTCAACATTATGTTTTACGAACCAGTCTTTTACATATTTACTTAGCTTTTCTGGGAAGTCCTTCAGAATACGTGGACCACGGTCAAATAGCTTTATTTTTAAATCTGATCGGCTTTCACGTAGCTCACTTGCAAGCTCAATACCACTTAAGCCAGCTCCTACAATTCCAACTGTAGAGCCTGCTGGTAAACCACAAAGTGCTTGGAATGTTGAACGTGATTTCGCCATTGTCTGAATGCTATATGTGTTCTCCTCTGCACCTGGTACACCATGATATTTATCCTCACAGCCAAGACCAACTACTAAATCATCGTATTCAATACGTTGTCCATCTTCTAAAATGACTACTTTTTCCGCACGATTAATTTCAACAACTTCTCCATATACAGCCGATAAACGTTCATGCTCCGGGAAGCATACACGAATTTCTTTATCTGTTGCAGTCCCTGCTGCTAAAGCGTAAAATTCTGTTTTCAAACTATGGAAAGGGGCTCTGTCTACTATCACAACTTCTGTGTCTAATGGAAGGTTTGGTAATAATCGAAGCATGACACGCATATTGCCGTAGCCGCCACCTAAAAGTACTAATTTTCCCATAATAGTCTCCTTTTATATCTCTTATATTAATTGTTCACAAAGTATCCACAAATGAGTATAACCGATTGTGAGAAGTTTCACAATATCATAATGCAATTTTGTGAAAGATTTCACAAAATGAATGATAACTTGCCTTTTTCGAACGATTTTTGAGTCATTTGGACTTCGATAAACCGTCGTTATTGTTCGAATTTTCCTTAATTATCGTTTCCTTTTCTTCACTTTTGCAAAAATAGTTTAACACTTTAGCTTGCTATCGTATTAATGCGACCAACCTTACCACTGAAAATTTGCTTTTATCTCACGGCCAACTCAAATCATTGACGAATGTTTTAAAAGCGAGTAGCATTACTTTGGTGAGGTGACACGTATGAATCCAATGGTTGAATTTTGTATAAGTAATTTAGCAAATGGCTCTCAAAAAACTTATGAAGTACTAGAGCGCGATCCGAACATCGACGTTTTGGAATATGGCTGCCTTAGTTACTGTACAAAATGTTCAGAATCATTTTATGCAATCGTCAATGGTGACTTAGTTGAGGCTGATTCTCCTGAAGAGTTGACGAAAGCCATTTATCAATTTATCGAAGAAAATCCATTATGGTAATGAAGGTGTAATACCTCATTCATATAATGATGAAACGCTTACTACTAAATTTGAACATATAAAAAGGATGTTATGCCAAAAAAATCGACATAAGCATCCTTTTTTTATATTTTAGGCTTTGTATGAAAGAAGAATCAATTATGCCTCGGCATAATTGCGTCCGGAATCGGCTTTGCGCTTAGGCCTGCAGATGTTTTTTGCGCGAAAGCGTAGCGGCAGCAGCACCGATGCAGGTCAGTTAGCCGTTATCGCATGGATGCGATGATTTTAGGCTAACATCCTATATTGAACTCCTTTCCGATTCTGTGACATCCGCCGGAGGCTTTAACTTCTTTCAGGGGTGTTTGGACATCCCCTGAAAGAAGTTAAATTAAAGCTTCTACCACATAAGTAGGTTGCTGCTCCTTCTCAAGTACAACCTTTGTTGGTGTAACACCTGTATTCACATGGATTGTATCACAGCCAAAACGAATCCCACACATAATATCTGTGTCGTAATTATCGCCAATCATCACCATTTCATCTTTCATAAAGCCATGCTCTGTTGCAATGGCTTCAAGCATTGCAGGGGATGGTTTACCGATATAGAGTGGCTCAACGTCTGCAACCTCACCTACTAATCGGGCAAATGACCCATTACCTGGGAGAAATCCATGTTCTGTCGGGAATTTAATATCTTGATTCGTAGCTATAAACGTTGCCCCATTTTGCACAGCAACCGTCGCCTTCGCAAGTGCCATATAATCTAGATTTCGATCAATCCCCATAACAAATACCTCTGGCGCATCCTCGGTAGGTTCAATACCTTCATTAAATAATGCTTTACGAATACCATCAGAACCTAACATGGCTACTTTTTTGCCAGGGAAATTCAAGGCTACATATTTCGCTGTAACTAATGCACTGGAGTAAATATGTTCTAACGGTGCATTCACACCTATAGCACTTAAAGCTTCCTGCAACTGTTCTCTTGTCTTAGAAGAATTGTTTGTTACGTAAAATGGCTCGATTCCTGCTTGTTGTAGCCGATGTATAAAAGTAATCGCAGAAGGAATGCCGTCCTTCCCACGGTACACTGTACCATCTAAATCAAAGCAATATGCCTTGTAGGTTTTCATTGATGATCCTCTGGTAAAAATGCAGAAACAGGGCCAAGTTCATTTGTTACATAACTATTCACAGCTGGTGAGAATTGCTTTAATGCTGGTAAAGTCGTTGTTAACACATTTACAACTTCCTGAACATCTACATCTGTAAATTCACGAACAAGCATTTTACGTAAGCCAACTACTGCTTTTAACGGTGCTTCCATTTCAGTAGATACGACTTTTTCATCGATTAAAATATCAATTATATCCTCATAGCTTCCTGGATCACGCATAATGAAGCCGTCAATCATTAAGTTTCCAACATCCATCATTGACTCCATCACATTGTGACCAATTCGCTCGATTGCTAATTTCTTAATATCGTTTTCTAGCCAGCTATCTTCTGACTCTAAAATAGCTAATAGCCCATCTAAGTACTGTAAATTTTTTGTGATTTTATTACGATCTACAAAATACACAAGGAAAGCCCCCATTCAAATCTTTAAAAGTTGATAGTCATTTCTCTTCTATAGTACCATATCTATAGGACTGGAAGGAGATTAAAAGATGGAACGTTTTTTTTTATATGATGATGTAGAAGATACAAAAACACGCTTTGTTAGTTTTGCTGGGGACAAGTTACGTTATGATTTAGCCATTTTGCAATCGGGTCGTTTCTTTGGAAAAGTGCTTGTCATGGATATCCAATTTGGACGCTTTGCTATAATTGGTCCAGATGATGTAGAAGAGCCTGGCTATCTTGAGCACGTATACAATCGCACAGAGGAAGATACTGTCGAGCTACGTGAATATTTACGTGAATTATTAAATTAACACCCTTCTATTTGGGTGTTTCAACTTGTCAATAAAAAGAAATTAATAAAGCAATTATGCCTCGGCATAATTGCTTCCGGAGGCTTTAATTTCTTTCAGCGAGTGTTTGGACACCCGCTGAAAGAAGTTAAAAATTCAATACAAAAAAATTCCGCTTTTCTGTAGACATAGGATATCCTTTACGCACTGTTCAACAGAAATATGGCGGGATTTTTTATAAGTATTTTAAATTGAGGAGCATTGTATCGTGCCCCTACTTTTCATTATTTAATTTAGCAGGATTATCCTTATTGCGAGGCTTGTCTTTGTTTTCATTGTCGTTTTGTTTTTTTGCTTGTTGATTTTGCCCAATTACTCCTAAGTCATCAACACTAATATCAAAGCCAAATCCATATTCTTCTCGATCTAACGATTTTTTATTTTCTTTAGTCAAATTAATCACCTCCAATAAATAAATTATCCTTTTTTACATGATTTATACGTTTCGTCTTTCCACTTCAACAATACTAGCTTTATGCTGTTGCATCCTTAATAATCCAATCAGCAGCACTAATTAAATCTGGAAAAACCGCATCTGCTAGCGGATCTTTCTCACCTAAAAATACGCCTTTCGTTCCCGCTCGTTTGCCTGCTATGATATCTGTATCTGTATCTCCCACCATGTAGGATTTTGCCAAGTCTATATTATATTTTTCAGCAAGATCAACGATTAATTTACTATGAGGTTTACGGCAAGCACAGCCCGATTTTGGTGGACAATAGACGACTTCGTGAATAGTGGCTCCTTCCTTCTTCAATTCTTTTACCATATGCTCATGTATTTTTTGAAGCTTCGTTTCTTTCATATATCCCAATCCAACGCCACCTTGATTAGTAACTACAAATATATAGTCGAAGTATTTATTCAATTTTTTTATAGCTTCTGGAACATGCGGTAGGAAATAGAGCTCATTAGGTTTGTTTACAAATTTAACGCGATCCGTTAATACTTCATTAATGACCCCATCACGGTCCAAAAATACAGCTTTTTTCATCTAAACAACACACACCTTTAATATAAATAAAACTAGAATTAATGTTAAAATCCGTTCTTTTTGATTCATCACCAAAAGTTGGAGATATTATTTGTTAAAGCGTATACCCTGTAAATAAGTTGATTGGAGTGGAAACTGGGCGACTCCTTGGGGATCAGCAATAGAGGAACGAAGGCTAAAACCATCACATCCTGTGATAACGCCTTCGTGACCAACATCGTGCTGTTGCTGTCGCTACGTTGCACTACGCTTTCGCACAGACAAAAACACTTTGCTGACGCTGCGTTAGCACTACGCTTTCGCGCAAAAAACATCTGTTGGCCCGAGACCCTGCAGCGAAGCGATTAGGGGAACGAAGGCTAAAAGCATCACGTCCTGTGATAACGCCTTCGTGACTAACATCGTGTTAGCCCGACGCCCCCAGGAAGCTTTGCTCTGTGCGAAAGCGTAGCGACAGCAACAACAAAGCGCCCAGTTGGAACGGAAATCAACCTCACGCTATGCCATATTTTTATTATTACCATTTTTTAAAAACCTATCACTTCAAAGTAAAAACCTGATGCAATTTGCATCAGGTTTTTAACGTTTATTCTGCTATTTGTTCATTCTCAACAATCTTTGTCACTTGACTTCCTTCACTTACTACAGCTACTGGCTGCTGAGTGGATTTTCCGGATTTGCGCAAAACGAAATAGGCACAGCCAAAATTACAATACTCGTATAGGTAATCTTGTAGTGTACTAATCTTTGTATCGAAAGTAGCTTTCTGATTTTTATCGTCAAAAAAGCCTTTTAAGCGCAATTGATTATAGCCCCAGTCACCTACAATATAATCATATTTGGCTAAAATATCCGAGTATCGTTCCTTGAACACTTCTTCTTCGAAAGCTTCTCGGTAATCTGTAATAAGCTCGTATTCATATCCTTCAATATTGATCAAAGGGACATCACATCCATTTCAACATTTGTTTTTACAGTTCTGTTTGTAATTGACGTTCTTTTGTTGCTTCGTTAACTTGTTCGTCAGCATGATAGCTACTACGTACAAGCGGACCAGCTTCACAATGCTTAAATCCTTTTTCCATTGCGATTTTACGCATTTTACCAAACTCTATCGGTGAATAATACTTTTTAACAGGTAAATGCTTCTTCGTTGGCTGTAAGTATTGACCAATTGTCATAATATCTACGTTAATTGCGCGTAAATCATCCATAACTTCTAAAATTTCTTCATCTGTTTCACCTAAGCCTATCATTAAAGATGACTTCGTAGGGATGTCTGGTTGCATTTCTTTTGCCAAACGTAGAAACTCTAATGAGCGTTCATATTTTGCACGAGCACGTACTCTTGGCGTTAAGCGACGCACTGTTTCAATATTATGATTTAAAATATCTGGCTTCGCATCCATTAAAATTTGAAGGTTCTCTTTCAAACCTCCTAAATCGGACGGTAAAACCTCAACAGATGTAGCTGGACTTTTACGACGAATCGCACGCACGGTTTCAGCTAATACTTGCGCACCGCCATCCTTTAAGTCATCACGAGCTACCATTGTAATAACAACGTGCTTCAAGTTCATAATAGCTACAGAATCTGCTACACGTTCTGGCTCAGCTAAGTCTAATTCATTTGGTAAACCCGTTTTAACAGCACAAAAACGACAAGCACGCGTACAAACAGATCCAAGAATCATCATTGTTGCTGTACGTCGTTCACCCCAGCATTCATGAATATTCGGGCAGCGCGCTTCCTCACATACTGTATGCAGATTTTTTTCTCGCATGAGCTTCTTTAGCCCTTTATATTCATCATTTGTGTTTAATTTAATTTTTAACCAATCTGGTTTTCTTAAATATTCTTCCTTTTCTTTGCTTGTAGGTTTACAAGATGTCATACGGATATCGCCCCTATCAAATATGTGCATTTTATATTACTATCTTCACTGTTGTCAATGTAACATAATAAATGAACTCCAACAACTATCATAATCAATTTTGCCTCGGCAAAATTGCGTCCGGAACCGGCTTTGTGCTTGCACAAAGAACTACTTTTTAGGAGAGACAGGTACTTGAATTGAAGGTGCCTCTTCACTACCATTTGAATACACATTTGGAACTGCCCCCCTTACTAAGCCCATTGCCACCGGAATATCCTGAGTAACTGTTGTAGTTTTACTAGCAAATGGGACAATAATTTGCACATTTACTTCTATATGAATCCCTACCGACATATATGCGCTATTTATACCATATTCCTTTATTGAAGAAGTAACTTCACTATGCACATTGCCAATTACATGAAAGCGTATCGGAATTTTAGGTCCTAAGTTCCCAATTAAAGGGATATTAGCCGCCTGACTCAACGGCATATAAAAAACTACCCCATTCCCTTCATTAATCTTGTTATAATCATATTCAACATTATCAAGATTTGGTAAATGCGACAACTCCCCTTGCTCTGCCTGCTCTAAATACAATTTTACTTGATTGACCGTTTCTGTTCGAACCCGATTAATCGTTTCTGTATTAATTTTCAAATCAGAGCTGCCACCAGAGTTGCTACTAGGGGCTACTTCTACAAGAATATCATTAACATCCATAACACTTGATGTACGAGAATCAATGGCTTTACTCACAACGGAAGATGCAATCTTAGCCGTTTGTATTTCAGCATAATCTAAGTAGGTCGGCATAAGCTTCCCATTTAAATAATAAATAAATAAAAAAACACCGATAATCATGAATACAACTACTAGGGTTAATCTATTCAACCGACTGCCCTTTTTTCTATAGTTGCCGTAATTACTATATGATCGTAATTTCATCCTTTTTCGAGGGAAAAACAAAAAATCTCCTCCTGTTTCATAAAGTATGAACAGGAGGAGATTTTTATTCTATTTTCCATGGTACCACATAATCCACTTCAACACTTTCAATGCTTACGGTTGGGTAGTCCACTAAATTAATTTCATATGTAGCTGCTAATATTTGATTTTGCTCCTCAAAAATACGAATCCACGGTGATGCTGCATCCAATGTATATTGTCTTGATACAATACCTCGACGTCCGTCCGATAATTTTAAAATAACACCGTTAGGATAATGGACAACAGACCTTTTTAATGCTTTTACAATACGTGCATCGTATATAGTTCCAGAGCCTGCTTCTAGAATTGCTAGGCCCTGAGAAGGTAGCATTTTTTCACGATATACACGACTTGTGGTCACCGCATCAAAGACGTCTGCTACACCAATAATTTTTGCAAACGGATGGATTTCAAAATCAACTAAGCCCCGTGGATAGCCACTCCCATCAATCCGTTCGTGATGTTGGAAGGCACAATGTGCAACAATCAATGATATGGAATGTAAATTACGTAACAAATCAAAACCATATCGAGTATGCTGCTTCATCGTTTCAAATTCCTCACACGTTAGGCGTCCAGGCTTAGTCAGTATTTCTTTCGGCACCATAATTTTCCCTATGTCATGTAGCAAAGCGCCAATCCCAATTAAACGTAAATCCTCGACTGAGTATCCAAGCTCTTTAGCAATCGCTATCGAATAAAGAGTAACTTGAAAGGAGTGTTGATATAAATATTCATCAAATAAATACGCATCTGTTAGTATTGTTAGAATTTCATCATTGCCACTAACTACCGATAGTAACTCATCTACAATTGAGACAATTGCCTTTGATTGTTGGTCAAGCACATAAGAGGCATTTACTGGATTTAAACCATTGATTGATTGGAAAGAATTTTTAATGGTTGAAATCGTTTTATTTCGAACAACAGTTGGGACTGTTTCCTGTACCTCAATACCTTCAGAAACTTTATCGTCAATATATAAATAATGCGTATTTAATTGTTGCAGTCTTTGTATGATACGTTCATTAATGACAACATCTTTTTTTAAAAGAGGGTGTCCCGCCTCATTCCAAATGGTTCTTGCTAATACCATTCCTTCTTTTAATACATCGATTGAAATTAACCGCATGACCTTTTCCCCAATCCATTCTAAAAGCGTTTTATCTACTATTGCTTAAAGAATCTTTGCCCATAATCTATCATAATGTTTCGTAAAAATTCTGGTAGAATATATTTTTTCTTAGCATATTTAAAACTTGGATAAAAATAACCGAACGTAAACAAATCAAGTGTTACTAATTTATAAATTCGATCGTTATCTGCTAGCTTCCCATTGATCAGTAATTGGCGATCTTCATTCATTGAAAAACCGTAAGTTAACATCTTCCCGAAGATAACGCCTCTAAACCCTAATCCTTTTAGCTCAATATAGGGCCATTCTTCATTTTTAGATTGCTGAAAAATTTCTTTCATTTCAGCAACTGATAATTCAATCGTACATAAATTTATAGGATGTGGGAAAATTCTATGCAAATCTAGTGCCGTCACTGTTCCCTTAGGTAAACCATCTAAAAAAATACCCGCGTTAAATAACGCACAATCTGCTCCACTTTTCTCTAAAATAGCCCGCGCGAACAAATCGGATAATTGCGAATAATGGAACCATTCTTTGTTGTACGATTTTTTTGTAGTGAATACTGGCATATCGAGTAATCGTTTGCCCTCATTTTCTAAAAACTGAACGATTTCATGTTCATTTTTAACCGTAGGCAAATCTTTATTATGAATCAGAAAATCCTTTTTTTCAACAATTTCCCTCATTTTTTTATCATAATTTAACACAAGATGGCCAGTATATTGACCAAATTTCCCTCCACCTGTTAATAAAACGCCATTAATTAGCTTTCCATTTGGTAGAACATGATGAGTATGTGAGCCGAATATAACATCTATTTCTGGGCATTCCTCAGCTAAAAGCTCATCCTCCGTTATCCCTAAATGCGACAAGCAAACAATAATATCTACTTCTTTACGAAGCTGATAGGCTAAGTGAATGAGTGTGTTTCGTGCCTCGTCTATCTCCCAGTTTAATTCCTTATAATAAATTTCAAACATAGCAGTTGCTGCAATAACTGCAACCTTTGTGCCATAAGCAGTTGTTAATACAACATACGGCTTCATCCACGCTGGATTTGTTCCATGTGAAGCATTTACATTGGCAACTACTACGTCAAAAGCTGCTTCATCATATAAATGATAAAGCTCCTCATGGGACAATGTTATCCCTTCATTATTACCAATTGTCACTACGTCGTAGCCGGCTTCATTCAATAACTTCACATTGCCCTTACCTACTGTTGCTTCTGTATAAATATTTGAACGATCTAAATGATCGCCGACATCAAATAAATAACTTGTCTCTCCCATGATTGTAAGCTTAGTACGCATTTCTTTCACATGGCTTTGCATTCGTGGCCAATATTTAAAATGACTATGCAAATCATTCGTATGAAAAATATGAATTTTTTCCAGCAATTAAGCCACCTCTTCTTTAAAATAGCTTCCTTTTCTGTATAAGAATTGCTATTAACGTCACCTTTACTTTTCGGAACTATAGACATCTAAAATAAATATTACAATAAACCATCGATAATGGAACGAATTCCTAATAATAATAAAATAACTCGAAGTGCTACTACAAGCGTATCTGATTTAATTCTTTTATTTAATGCTGCCCCTAGCTTTGCGCCAATATAAGCTCCTGGAATAACAGGAATCGTATAAAGCCATGGCACATTACCCAAATAAATATGACTCGCTGAATTAACAATCGACGATAAAAATACCATGAACATCGATGTTGCCACTGCAACATGTGGTGGGAATAAAAATAAAATAATCATGGCAGGCACCATCATCGAGCCTCCACCGATACCAAATAATCCAGAGGCAAAGCCAATGCCAAATGTTAATGTAATGGCAAACCAAATTGGATACCCATATATAAAGGTATTTCCTTCTTTATCTTCGAACTCTCGTTGCATACCGTTTTTTACAAACCATTCTACTGGTTTCAATTTATCACGTACAAGTAATATCGTCGCTAAAATAATAAGTAAAATACCAAAATATAAATTAAATGATGGTAAATCTAGCCCCTTATTTACCCATGCACCCAACATTGTGCCCGGAATACTCCCTATAAAAAATATCCAACCGCTTTTATAATCAACTGTTTTAGATTTCATATAGCTTAATGTAGAGGCAAGTCCAGTGAAAATCATCATGACAACAGATAAACCAACCACTTTTTGAGGAGTGATATCTGGAATCACCCCTAGATTTAACCCAACGTATAATGTCGCTGGAACTAAGATAACTCCTCCACCAAGCCCAACCAATGAGCCAATTACTCCAGATAATAATGCAATAATAACTAAAAGAAAAAACTCCATTATAGTTCCCCTTCAAACATGTTTAATTGTTTAGGTGCTAACCCTACATCATTAATCGCTAAAATTCCTTGTAACTCTTTTGCATTTTTAGCAGCATGTAGCCCTGAGTTATTATTAAATAATACATACAGGTCCTGTACTTCTGACTGGAGATGTTTTATATGCTGTCCAAGCTGTTGCAATTCTTCACTATTATAATCATATAAAAAACGAACCTTCCGCCAATTTTCGGCATTACCAGTATTGCGCCATCCATGAATGTTACGTCCATGAATACGTATAAGTGCCTTCGTTGCAGTAACAGTTGGATGAAGTGGAACAGAGCCTACGCCAGCCTGTGGTTCATCACAAATTGTATGAATGAATTGATGCTCTCGTAAAAAATCCATTGTTTGCTGCACTACATTGTCCGCATACCATGTTCGATTGCGAAACTCAATAGCTACGTCAAAGCCTTTAAGCTGCTGCCTAATATACACTAGATATTGAACATTTTTAGTCTGACAATCAAACCATGGTGGGAATTGTGCTAGTACCATCGCTAGCTTCCCATGACGTTTAAATTCATTGGCACATTCGATAAAGGTATTAAACATGTCATTCTTCGATTCAAACGGTATGTCGCCACGTAAATGACCAGTCATTCCTTGATAAGCCTTCACAACAAACCGAAAATTTTCGGGTGTATCCTCACACCATTTCCGAACATTTTCTTTAGAAGGTATGGCATAAAAAGAGGTATCTACCTCTACCGTTAAAAAATGACCTGTATAATCGAATAATTTGTCCTTTGAGGCAGTCACTCCACTATAAAGTGAAGGATGATCACCCCAACCAGTTAATCCAACTATAATCATGTGACTCCCTCCTCTATGTACATTATCATAGCACACACTTTCTAATGAAATATGAACGTATCGTAAAAAAACACACCTTATAAATATAGATAGCAAGATGGATATTACCATCATTTACCTATATGATAAAGTAAAGGATTATCATCAAAAGTTAAGTGAAGTATTTATTTAAAACGTATGTCCTGTAAATAAGCGGATTGGAGTGGAGGCTGGGCGACTCCTTGGGGATCAACAATAGAGGAACGAAGGCTAAAACCATCACGTCCTGTGATAACGCCTTCGTGACCAACATCGTATTGGCCCGAGACCATGGAGCGAGCAACGCGAGTGAAGCGGCTCATCGGCCCCCCCAGGAAGCTTTGCTCTGTGCGAAAGCGAAGGGTCAGCAATTGTTTTATCTGTGCGAAAGCGAAGCGTCAGCAACAACAAAGCGCCCAGCCGGAGCGGAAATCACCCCCACGTTTTGGGGATGAGTCAAAATATAGAAAATCGAACGTGAAAGGATAGTGATGTAAATGATAACTGAACTACAGCAAAATGAATTTTACAGGTGTAAAGAGCTGCTGAATGAGCAAGGTCAATTAGAAGCAAAAGCAGTCGTAGAGGGAGTGAATCCTGGACGAATATTTGTGGATAATTTCGACACACCACGTACAGCACTTATTTGGTTAGGCAACAACGATGGATTTTTATTTATAGGGAATGAAAATAATGAACAGTTTAATAATCAAATAAATGATTTTATTGATCAGGTAATTGTACCAGAAGCGAAAAAAGTGGGATTGCATTACTTCGAAGGCATTGGTAATCATCAAAAGTGGAATCAAACGATTGAAAAAATATTTAATCATCGTGAACTTGGTAGTTGGAAGCAAAGTGTATATAAGCTTCATAAAGAAAACTATAAAGCAAATAATGAGCTAGATATTAAACAAGGCTATACTGTTTTAAAAATCGATAACACTCTGTTTGAAGATAACACCATTAAAAACCCCGCATTTTTACAGTCTAAAATATTATCGTGTTGGTCTTCAGTTGAATGTTTCTTGAATAAAGGGATTGGATACTGTGTCGTTTACGATCATCACATTGTTAGTCTTTGTTTTTCAGGCTTTGTTGTTGAAAATGTCCACTGTATAGATATTGAAACATTAGAAGCTTACCAAGGAAATAAACTAGCTCAAAAGTTAGCTCACCATTTTGTAAAAGATTGTTTAGCACAAGATTCGATTTCATATTGGGATTGTATGGACTCAAACAAACCATCTATCGCTGTAGCAGAAAATATAGGATTTACTAATGTTTTTAACTATGTAGGATACGAATTTTCATTTAACTAATACGGTGAAACCCCGTTAAGTGAATCATGTCCACTTAACGGGGTTTCATTGTAGTTAGATGTTTATTAATAAAACTTCACTACATCTTCAAAAGGTAAAGAAGTTTTTTCTCCTGGTTGTTCATCTGGTTCACCGAATGGCATTTGAGCTACGAGGCTCCATTCTGCAGGAATATTCCAAGTTTCTTTAACTTCCTCGTCAATAATTGGATTATAGTGCTGAAGAGATGCGCCAATTCCTTCAGTAGTTAAAGACATCCATGTTGCATATTGTAACATTGCATTTCCTTGATGAGACCAGAATGGGAATTGCTCTTTATAAGAAGGAGCGTTTTCTTGCATTTGTTTGATTGTAGCTTGGTCTTCAAAGAACAAGATCGTTCCTACGCCATCTTTAAAGCCTTGTAAACGCTCTTCCGTTGCAGCAAAGTTTTCTGCTGGAACACGTGCACGCAATGTTTCTTTGACAATGTTCCAAAACTTTTCGTGTTCATTATCCATTAAAACTACTACACGTCCACTTTGCATATTAAATGAAGATGGTGCCTGTACACTGATTTTTAATAGCTCTTCAATTTTTTCTTTTGTAATCGCTGCGTTCTTTTTCACTTTACGGATTGAACGACGATTAATAATTGCTTCTTTTAAATTAGTTGTTGTTACTGACATTTGTATTTCCTCCAAATTTTAATTAGATTCATTTATCTACATAGATTTTTACAAGTAGCTTTATTTTATACATTATTGTTTAAATCCAAATTTACATTATCTATTTCTTTAATTGCTGATCGATGACTTGTGCTATTCTTTCTTTACTAGCTAATCCTTGGATCATTTCATCACCAATAATTAATGTAGGAACAGCCGTAATATTCGCTTCTTCATAAGCATGCTTTAAAGCTTCTTGATGTGCTTCACGATACTTACCTGAAAGTAAAGCTTCTTTGAATTCTTCTTTAGGCAGACCTACCTCATTCGCTAATTGAGTTAATACTTCTACATCCTCAATATTTTGTTCCTCTTGGAAAAACGCTGTGAAAACTCTATGATGAAATTCATTTCCTTTTCCATGCACCTTAGCGAATTGATATCCTTCAAAAGCTAAATTTGTATAAGGATGTGGAGATACACGCGGTAATCGCATATCAATCCCTAACTTCTTAGCTGTAGGGAGAATATAGGAATCCCACGATCCCAATTTAGCAGGCTCTTTCCAAGGATCAATTTTCGGATATGGTTTAGGTCTTAATTCAAACGGCATCCATTCTATTTCAAGATCCTTTTCTTTTGCAATTTCATCTAATGGCCCTTTCCCTAAAAAACAGAAAGGACAAATAAAATCCGAATATGCTTTTATTTTAAGAGTCATCCAATAAAACCTTCCTTTCTCTCTCAGTTGTAACCATTTTAGTTACAACCAAGTCAAATAAATAATGCATTCAGATCAATTATGCTTCGGCATAATTGCGTCCGAAATCGGCTTTGTGCTTAGGCCTGCGTGATGCAGGTCAGTTAGCCGTTATCGCATGGATGCGATGATTTTAGGCTAACATCCTTTAAGAACTCCTGTCCGATTTCCGTGACTTCCGCCGGAGGCATTAACTTATTCCAGCGGGTGTCCAAACATCCGCTGGAATAAGTTAAAAGAATGCATTTATTGTGATTGTTGAATTTCATGGATTAAAGATGTAATCACGTGTTCCATAGTAATATTGGCTAATACTTGTTCCATAGCTTCTTGTGCTTGCACTAAAATTAGCTCTAACACAGCCTGTATATTGGCACCTATAGGACAATCAGGATTAGGATTTTCATGTAGATGAAATAACTGATCTTCTTCTACAACTTCTACTGAACGAAAAACCTCTAGCAAAGTGATAGTATCTAAATCTTTGACTAAAGAAGCTCCACCTGTCCCCCGGCGCACTTGCACGATACCTGCCTTTTTAAGATAGGATAATATTTTCCTAATCACTACTGGATTTGTATTTACGCTTTCTGCCATAAATTCCGATGTGCAAATGGTCGATGGATTTTGTTTGATGATTGATAAAATATGGACAGCGATTGTAAAACGACTGCTAATTTTAATCTTCATCACCTCCAGCTGTAACCATTATAGTTACAACAAAAAAAGAAGTCAACTATTTTATAAAAAATATATTACAGCATGAAAAAATTCATCTACTGTTTGCTGGTCCACTTTTCATTAGAGGGTCCGCCATGTTTACAGGACTCTCTCTTCTCATAAAGATATAAGAGCACTAGGCAATAACCGAAACAATCAGACTACAAATACTACCTATATAACGTTATAATTACTGCATAATATAGGCCATTCTCTAGCAAAATTTCTTCTTGCTTTACTGCTTTTAAGTTGCACTATTTGGCTTAATATTCTAACATTTTAAAAAAGAAAATAAGTGGGGATGCAAATGTTCATTATTATTGGTTTGGGTATCTTCTTCCTAATCATTCTCGTCATACTTTGGCTATTACCATTGAAGTATCAAAAAATTGAATGGATTGAAACGAACGCAAAGATTATCGAAAGTGATTTTTCACACCGAACAGTCGGCCATGAGATTACATATGCAAAAGGAGAATCAAAGCGTAGAGTAAAGTTGACAGTACAATTTACGTCATTACAAAATAAATCAATCACTGTCACGAGCAAAGTATGGACATATACGAAAAATCGTGCTTTTTTTGAGGAAGGACAATGGGTGACGATTCTTTATAATAAAAAGAAGCCTCAACAGTTTAAACTCAAATATCAAATATAGAAGGCATTACTGTGTTAAATGAATGGGAGAAAGGGTCACTTCCATTTCCCCCTAAGTCCAACAGGAGGCATTGATTAATCAACATAATAGATTTTAATTCATCAAAAGATAATCAAAAAACAAAATATACTCTGATTATTTTATTCGTTATTATTTCTTGCATGCTCCTTTTCCCAATAATCCGCATTTTTAACTAACTCCAAAAGCATTTTTTATTGCATTCGCAAGTTCGCTAGATTGTACATCTAAGAGTTGCGAAATTGGGGACATTCCTGTAGAGAGAAGTAAAAGTATTGCAAGATTTCAAAAGTAGAATTTACCTACTCAGCATAGAACTACTGAAAGATATTCAAAGTCGTTACTATCTCTTTATTCAATTTATGGACCCATTTTCATTACTCACTCTTGTCCCATAGAAAAAACACCTTCACGTTGGTTTTATAAGGTGTAATACCCGTTTTCCAACGAAAGGTGTTTTTATTTATCTTAGAATTTCTAGATTAGTACGTTGCTGCGCTTGACATACCCATCTCATTGCTCCTCAGGTAGGAACTGCTGTTAGAGAAATGAGCGGAAAGAAACTCAGTTAAACCTACTTTTCAATATTTTGATTTAATTGGTCTAATAATTTCAACTTTAAATTAGGATATATTTTATTATACATTTTCTTTTCTATTAATTTATGTGCAATTACGATAGAAGCAAATATAAAAGCGTATAGAATAAAGGCCCATGGATACGCTAAGAACCAATCAAGTATATTTTTAAAGATATCCTCGCGACCTATTATTTTTAACTTTCCTAAAATCATATAAACAATAAAGACAACGATTGGTAACGCAATAACACCTGACATAATGTTTAAAGATCGTTTTTTATTCCGAGCTTCGATAAAAGTAGGTTCTTTTAAATATTCGCTAACCTCCACTGCTTGTTTTTCAAAAGTATCTTCACTTCTAATAGGTAAGTTGTAATCACTAATTATTTTGTGAAGCTGTTTAAGTTCTTCCGCGCTAGAATAAATTTCAAGCATCGTTTTTCCGTAATTCAGATTCCTCACTTCTTTCTTGCTTAAAATATTTAGTATATAGTACCATAAATGAAGGATTTTTTCTATTTGCAGGTTATGATTTGTCATATTTATCTAAGCGAAAAAACAGAGAAAAAAGATGATTCTACATCAAATGTTGGAGTGGAGGCACAATATGAAGCTTCCCGAACGTTTCGGCGACTCCCCCTTTCTTTATGATGTTCTATCCGTCTGTTCGATGGTTCTATCAGGTGGTGAAAAGCAACGTTTATCACTGGTGCGCGCATTTTTAAAAGATGCTCCAATTTTAGTAGTTCGATGAAAAGAAGAAATTAGGAACTACTTGAAGAATGTTTTATAAATACTAAAAAACAATTAGTTAAAACCCCAAGCGAGTAATTTGTTTCTACAGTCGCAAACGGATTACAAAAAAATCCAGTCATATACATTTTCAACGAAATTTAATTTATTTGTTCTCTTAGTTAACGATGCTCCTTTTTATTTAGATACTAAGTCTTGTTGAATTAACACCCAACCTAGGCAACACAAGAAATGACTTTGCACAATTACCTATACACAAAGCATAAGATATGTTGATGATTAAAGGTAAAGGAGGACAATCATGTATCCAAATCCATACTATTATCATTATGCTCCACAGTATAATGGTAATTTTCAACCCATCAATGATACACAACTAATAAATGATATACAGAAGGCAATTAATGGTGAGTATAGTGCTATTGTTTGTTATGAAAAATTAGCCAAAATGGCGACTACTGAGGATGAAAAGAATAGAATACTTGAGATACAAAAGGATGAACAAAGTCATCTCGAGGAATTTA
Organism: Lysinibacillus sp. NPDC056232; assembly: GCF_042267565.1. Classification (NCBI taxonomy): domain Bacteria; kingdom Bacillati; phylum Bacillota; class Bacilli; order Caryophanales; family Bacillaceae; genus Lysinibacillus; species Lysinibacillus sp. NPDC056232. The sequence continues at coordinate 79,225 of NZ_JBHJTF010000021.1, forward strand.
GCAAAATTTATACAAATTTAACAGGAAGAAAGCCGTCTTACCAAATAATCGAGGAATGCCCCGACAACTATAAGGCAGGAATCGAATTTGCTTTTAAAGATGAACAAGAAACCGTTGATTCTTATTTAGATATAGCAGATAAAGCAAATGATCCAATGATTAAAGATAGATTTCGACGTGCAGCAGCAGACGAGCAAACTCACGCTGTATGGTTTTTGTTTTTTTTTCAAAAGGGCCCTGATGTAACACCTATAAATAAGCAAACTCAAAATTACGATCATCAAAATACATTACATCCTTCTACATTTACATCCCCTCCAATGTTCGGTGAAAACTTAACTCAATCAATTTTTAATAATTTTCTCGGAAACTTTAACTATTTTACTAATACATTAGGGCATATAAATGCTTTATCACCACTTTTTGAACGTAATTGGGTACCGTTACCTAATGATGAGTCGCAGTTAATCGTAACAAACTTAGAAGACAATAAAATAGCATATATGGCTAGGCGTCAGAAAGAGCTAGACAATATTTCTATGTACGAAACGTTTCTAGCTTTTAATGTTCCTAATGATTTTCCAACCGTTTTTTCTCAACTTTATCCCGCCCCTTCGAACGGCCAAAATAGCATTAAGTACTTACCTTAAAGATCAAAAAAGGAGACGAACTTAGAAAGTTCGTCCCCTTCACTCTAACATAGAATCAAATCGGTAGTTTTTATTATCCGATTGAACCTTCCATCTCAAACTTGATAAGACGGTTCATTTCTACAGCGTATTCCATTGGTAATTCTTTTGTGAATGGCTCGATGAAGCCCATTACGATCATTTCTGTCGCTTCTTCTTCAGAAATACCACGAGACATTAAGTAGAATAATTGTTCCTCTGATACTTTTGAAACTTTCGCTTCATGCTCTAAAGAAACATTATCATTTAAGATTTCGTTGTATGGAATTGTATCTGAAGTAGATTGGTTGTCCATGATTAACGTATCACATTCGATGTTAGCACGTGCACCACTTGCTTTAGGGCCGAAACGAACTTGCCCCATATACGTTACCTTACCACCTTGTTTGGCAATCGATTTAGAAACGATTGTTGAAGATGTGTTTGGTGCCATATGAATCATTTTCGCACCTGCATGTTGGTGTTGACCTTTACCTGCTAATGCGATGGATAATGTCATACCACGAGCGCCTTCACCTTTAAGGATACAAGCTGGGTACTTCATTGTTAACTTAGAACCGATGTTACCGTCGATCCACTCCATCGTACCGTTTTCTTCAACAACTGTACGTTTCGTTACTAGGTTGTAAACGTTGTTTGCCCAGTTTTGAATCGTTGTATAACGGCAGTATGCATCTTTACGTACAACAATTTCCACTACTGCTGAGTGTAAAGAGTTTGTCGTATAAACAGGAGCTGTACAACCTTCAACGTAGTGTACGTGAGCGCCTTCATCTACAATAATTAACGTACGTTCGAATTGACCCATATTTTCAGAGTTAATACGGAAGTAAGCTTGTAATGGCGTTTCCACTTTTACACCTGGTGGTACATAGATGAATGATCCACCTGACCAAACAGCTGAGTTTAGTGCAGCGAATTTGTTGTCAGTGTAAGGAATCACTTTGCCCCAGTATTGTTTGAAAATATCTTCGTTTTCACGTAAAGCCGAGTCCGTATCTTTGAACACAATACCAAGGTCTTCAAGATCTTGTTTCATGTTGTGATAAACAACCTCAGATTCGTACTGAGCAGATACACCCGCAAGGTATTTTTGCTCTGCTTCTGGAATACCTAATTTATCAAAAGTAGCTTTAATTTCATCAGGTACTTCATCCCAAGATTTTCGTGTAGCTTCTGATGGTTTTACGTAATACGTAATTTCATCAAAATCTAAATCTCCTAGGTCGCCACCCCATTGCGGCATTGGTTTTGTATAGAAAGTTTCAAGTGCTTTTAAGCGGTATTCAAGCATCCACTCTGGCTCTTGTTTCATATTAGAAATTTCACGGACGATTTCTTCAGTTAAACCACGTTTTGAACGGAAAATTGATACGTCCTTGTCATGGAATCCGTATTTGTAATCGCCAATATCAGGCATTTTTTTAGCCATCGTTTCTCCTCCGTTCATGAATCATTGTTATTTTGTTTAATGCTCGATACCCTTACTTCGAGTGAAAGCACAAAATAGTAGCTTTCACTCAAAATTAGGATTCATTTATTGTTTTACACCTTTTTCCATTGCTTTCCAAGCTAATGTCGCACATTTAATACGTGCAGGGAATTGAGAAACACCTTGTAGTGCCTCAACATCCTCAAGGTCATATTTATCGCTATAGTCTTCACCCATCATCATTTTAGAAAAAATATCAGCAAGCTCTAAAGCTTCCTCAATTTTTTTACCTTTGATAAGCTGCGTCATCATTGAAGCAGAAGACATAGAAATTGAACAGCCTTCACCGTCATACTTCGCATCTTCGACAATACCGTCAGTCACTTTAAGCGTTAAGTGAATACGGTCTCCACAAGTCGGATTGTTCATATCAATCGTTACAGCATCGTTTTCAATAGATCCTTTATTACGAGGATTTTTATAGTGATCCATAATGACTGAACGATATAGTTGATCTAAATTATTAAAAGACATCGCCAAAATACTCCTTCGCAGAACGTAACCCTGCAACTAGGCGGTCAATATCTTCCTCTGTGTTATACAGATAGAAGCTTGCACGCGCTGTCGCTACTTGTTGAAGACATTTCATTAGTGGCTGTGCGCAATGATGTCCTGCACGAACAGCAATACCGTTCATATCAAGAACCGTTGCCACATCATGTGGATGTACATCGTCTAGGTTAAACGTTACAAGGCCACAACGCTTCATCGGGTCACGTGGGCCGAAAATTTTAAGTCCGTCAATTGTTTCAAGCTGATCCATCGCGTAGCCTGCAAGCTTATGCTCGTGCTCCGCAATGTTATCTAGCCCAATTTCAGTTAAGAAATCAATAGCGGCTCCTAAACCTACTGCACCTGCAATAATAGGAGTTCCACCTTCAAATTTCCACGGTAGTTCTTTCCACGTCGACTCATGAAGTCCAACAAAGTCAATCATTTCGCCACCAAATTCAATTGGCTCCATCTTTTCAAGGTGTTCCTTTTTACCATATAGTACACCTATTCCAGTTGGTCCGCACATTTTATGACCTGAGAACCCTAAGAAATCTACATCCAAATCCTGCACATCGATTTTCATATGTGGTGCTGCTTGTGCAGCATCAGCTACCATTACCGCACCGTTAGCATGCGCGATTTGAGCGATTTCTTTAATTGGGTTAATCGTTCCAAGGACGTTTGACGCCATTGATACCGACACAATCTTTGTTTTAGGTGTAATTGTTGCGCGAACCTTTTCTAGGTTAAGTGTGCCATCTGCTTCAAGCTCAATATATTTTAGTGTTGCATTTTTTTCCTTTGCTAGTTGTTGCCAAGGAATAATATTGGAGTGGTGCTCCATGTGGGTAATGACAATTTCATCACCATCAGCCACATTAGCACGACCATAACTTGCTGCTACTGTATTTAAAGCAGTTGTAGTACCGCGAGTAAAAATAATTTCTTGTGTTGAAGTAGCATTAATAAAATTACGAACCTTTTCACGTGCACCCTCATACTTGTCAGTAGCACGATTACCTAATGTATGCACACCACGGTGAACATTAGAATTATCGAATTCATAATAATGCTTCATCGCTTCAATCACTTGAATAGGTTTTTGAGAAGTTGCTGCGCTATCAAGGTAAACAAGCTTATGACCGTTTACTTCCTGATTTAAAATTGGGAAATAGCTTTTAATGTCTTTATTCATCATTAGCGAACTTTCCTTTCAATAACCTCCGTCAGTTGCTTTTGTACGCCTTCGATTGGTAATTGCGTAACAACTGGCGCAAGGAATCCATGGATAACAAGGCGCTCTGCTTCTGCTTTCGAGATACCACGACTCATTAGGTAGTAAAGTTGTAGTGGATCCACTCGACCAACAGATGCTGCGTGTCCTGCTGTTACATCGTCTTCATCGATTAATAGAATTGGGTTTGCATCGCCACGAGCTTTTTCAGAAAGCATTAACACACGTGATTCTTGTTGTGCATCCGCTTTTGTTGCACCGTGTTCGATGTAGCCAATACCGTTAAAGATTGATTGTGCCGCATCTTTCATTACACCATGCTTTAAGATATGACCATTTGAGTTCTTACCCCAGTGACGAACTTCAGTAGTGAAGTTAAGTTTTTGTTCACCGCGACCAACAACGACTGTTTTTGTATCAGCATGAGAACCGTCACCGATTAAATGTGTAATGTTTTCAGAAATCGTATCTGAGTCATTCATTAAGCCAAGCGCCCAATCTACTTTCGCATCACGAGCTAGTCTTGCACGACGATTTACATAAGTAGTATATCCTTTCGCAAGTACATCAACCGCACCGTAAGTAACTTGCGCATTGTCTTGAACGACTACTTCTGCAATAATATTTGCTTGACCTTTTGCCTCTTCAACTGTTGAAATATATGTTTCAACATACGTTACAGCTGAATTTGCTTCAGCTACAACTAACACGTGGTTATATAATGAAGCTTCTGCGTTATCGTTTAAGAATACTACTTGAAGCGGCTGTTCGATAACTACATTTTTAGGTACGTATACGAACACACCACCATTAACAAGTGCCGCATGAAGCGCTGTTAATTTATGCTCATCCACTTTTACAGCTTCAGTCATAAAATACTTCTTAACAAGGTCACCATGTTCACGAATTGCCGTTAAAATATCTGTAAAAATAACACCTTTATCAGCTAGTTCTTGTGATGTTTTAATGAAAGCTGGTGTGTTATTGCGTTGAACATAAAGGTTTTCTTGTGCCTCAAGATCAATTAAACCTTTTGCTTCTTCTGGTAATGCATCAAGTGAAGCGAATCCTTCACTGTCAACTGTATGAGTTGGGAAATTTAAGAAATCCCATTTTGTAATATTTGTTCTGTCTGGTTTTGGCATATCTAAACCAGTTGCTTTGTCTAGTGCTGCCGCGCGAAGCTCTGTAAACCAAGCCGGTTCTCCCTTTGCTTCTGAGAACGAGCGCACGTCCTGTACTGTTACAGGCAAGTTAAGTTCCACTGTCATGCTAGTTCGTCCTCCCTCTTATGCTTCTTGTTCTTCAGTTTCTTCTTCGATACCTAATTCTTTTTTAATCCAGTCATAGCCTTCCGCTTCTAAACGTTGTGCTAATTCTTCGCCACCTGATTTAACAACACGGCCTTGCATCATTACGTGTACATGGTCTGGTGTAATGTAGTTAAGTAGGCGTTGGTAGTGAGTAATCATTAAGCAGCCGAAGCCTTCTCCACGCAATGCATTGATTCCTTTTGAAACAACTTTAAGTGCGTCAATATCAAGACCAGAGTCAATTTCATCTAAAATTGCGAAAGTAGGTTTAATCATCATTAATTGAAGAATTTCGTTACGTTTTTTTTCACCGCCAGAGAAACCTTCATTTAAATAACGTTGTGCCATATCCTCATGCATTTCAAGGAATTCCATGTTTTTATCTAATTCACGGATAAATTTCATTAGAGAAATTTCATCGCCCTCTTCACGGCGTGCATTGATAGCTGAGCGTAAGAAATCAGCATTTGTTACACCAGCGATTTCAGAAGGATATTGCATAGCTAGGAATAAACCTGCTTGAGCACGCTCGTCCACTTCCATTTCAAGTACATTTTCGCCATCAAGTTCAACTGTACCAGAAGTTACTTCATATTTAGGATGACCCATGATTGCAGAAGCTAGTGTTGATTTACCCGTTCCGTTTGGTCCCATGATTGCATGAATTTCATTTGTATTGATCGTAAGGTTTACGCCTTTTAAAATCTCTTTACCGTCGATTTCAACGTGAAGATCTTTAATAACTAAAATTGACATGAAAATACCTCCATAGTGTGTTCAGTGAATGGTGAACCATTCCTTAATTATCATCATTCTAATCTTAACTGAAAATCGTTCTCTATGCAAACCATTTCAATCACTTTCATTTTTCTCTGAAACAATCCTTAAAAATAAAGAGTTTGTAAGCATTTTCAGATTATTACTAATCGTTATTGACAATGAGAATCAACTTTCCTCATTTTCAATGAAATAAATCTAATTGAGAATGGATTTCATCTAGCTACATAGTGGAAACCTCTCAGGAATCGCTAATTGTAGCGGTTTTGTGACAGAAATGCAGAAAGAACAGTATCAATACTATAACCTTTTTTATTAGAATGGAATCAAATAAGGGAAAGAAATCTAGTAGGTATTTTATTTTGCTCAATGACATTTGTTAAAACGTGCAATTTATATTGATTGACCTTCGTTCCGGCTGGCGACTCCTTGGAGATTAGCAATAGAGGAACGAAGGCTAAAACCATCACATCCTGTAATAACGCCTTCGTGACCAACATCGGTGCCGCAACGGAAATCAACCACACGTTATGGTGATAGTTGAATTTCCAATAAACTTTGCTCCATCATTGAAAGTTAAGGATGACATTTTGCTAAAACGTATGTCATGCGAATAAGTTGATTGGAGTGGAGGCTGGGCGACTCCTCGGGGATCAGCAATAGAGGAACGAAGACTAAGAGCATCACATCCTGTGATAACGCCTTCGTGACCAACATCGGTGCTGCTGCCGCTTCGCTTTCGCGCAAAAAACATCTGTTGGCCCGAGACCCTGCAGCGAGCAATTAGGGGAACGAAGGCTAAGAACATCACGTCCTGTGATAACGCCTTCGTGACCAACTTCGTGTTGGCCCAAGCGGCTCATCGGACGCCCCCAGGAAGCTCTGCTCTGCGCGAAAGCGAAGCGACAGCAACAATGTTTTAACTGTGCGAAAGCGAAGCGACAGCAACAAAGCGCCCAGCCGGAACGGAAATCAACCACGCGTAATGGATGAGCCTTAATTGATTTAGACATCCGTTTTTAATTACAATCATTTTTCATCTTAAATAGTATATAATTGAGGTATAATCAATCGATTTTTTCGATTAATAGAGGTGAATATCTAGTGGAGTTACGTCAATTACGTTATTTTGTTGAAGTTGCTGAGCGGGAACACATTTCAGAAGCTGCCGAACATCTTCATGTTGCTCAATCTGCAATAAGCCGACAAATTGCTAATTTAGAAAATGAATTAGGCACACCACTTTTTGAACGTGTAGGACGCAATGTTAAATTGACACCGATTGGAAAAACATTTCTCGAGCACACCATTACTGCTTTAAAAGCTATTGATTTTGCCGCAAAGCAAATTGAAGAATATTTAGATCCTGCTAAAGGTACGATAAAAATCGGTTTTCCAACGAGCTTGGCTAGCTATGTATTGCCAACTGTTATTTCAGCCTTTAAGCGTGAATATCCAGATTTGCAATTCCAGCTCCGTCAAGGCTCCTATCGTTTTTTAATCGATGCAGTCAAAAACCGCGAGTTAAATTTAGCTTTTTTAGGCCCTCTTCCACCGAAGGACGAATCGATTCGTTCAACAATATTATTTACCGAAAATATCGCTGCATTACTGCCAGCAAAACATCCATTAGCCAAAAGGGAAAGTATTCAGCTTGCTGATTTACGTAATGATTTATTTGTGTTATTCCCAGATGGCTATATATTACATAAAGTAGCTATGGATGCCTGTCGCGCTGCCGGCTTCTTACCAAACATCATCTCTGAGGGTGAAGACTTAGATGCACTAAAAGGTCTTGTCGCTGCAGGCATTGGGGTTAGCTTATTACCAGAAAGTTCATTATATGATTCGGCTGCCCGCTTCACAGTAAAAGTACCGATTGTATCACCTACAATTCCAAGAACAGTCGGTATTATTTCACCTGTAAACCGCGAAATTGCTCCATCAGAAAAAATATTTTTAGACTTCGTTACCAATTTCTTTTCACGTCTTTCTCAATTCCAATAAAAAAAATCGCCGTATGTGGCGATTTTTTTTGACTTAAGGTGAGTCTATCCGTGAGATTGGCTGTTCTATCCATGATTTTGACGTTTCTATCCATGATTTTGACGTTTCTATCCACGACTTTGGCTGTTCTATCCGTCGCTTTGGCGATTCATTCCGTCACTTCGGCTCTTCTTTCCGTCGCTCTGACGATTCATTCCGTCACTTCGCCCTTTTTTTCCGCGGTCCATCTAACAGGGGCACAAAAATGACTTTACTCTTATCACATTGCTTAAAAGAGTTGAAAGCAATACAATTGTAATTGGAGGGATAATTATGATTAAGACAGCAATCTGTGATGACATACCCCAAATGGCGGATGCAGTAGAAGAATTGTTAATACAATACAATCAAGAATTATTTGAATCCAATGTTTTCTATTATCCTGAAAAGCTAATCAGGCATATGAAAAAAGCTGAATTTGATTTATTTATTTTAGATATTGAATTTCCTAATACTACAGGTATTGATCTTGCCGAAATAATTCGCCAAAACAATTTAAATGTTCCTATTATATTTTTAACTAATTACAGAGAATATATGGAGGACGTCTTTAAGGTACAGACCTTTGATTACATAATCAAACCTGTAACTAAAGAGAACTTATTTCCAGTTTTGGATAGAGTAACGAGATACCTAGATGTAAGAGAAGAGAGGTTCATTTTCTCCTATAATAAAATATCTTATAGCCTTAAAATAAATGAGCTTGTTTATTTCGAGAAAAGTCGTCGCCAAGTTTTTATTCATACGTTAAATGAAGATTATGTCTCTTATATGTCTACTACTACCATTCTATCTAAACTTAATGACTGTTTTGTTCAAGTACATGCATCTTTTATAGTTAATGTAAAATATATCAAAGAAATCGGGAGCAATTTCCTGATATTAAAAATAGATAACAATAATTCTATTGAGATACCAATGAGTAGAAAATATAAAGAAACCGCTCGAGATAAAATACTAATGAAATTAAGGGACATAGTATGATCATCATATTTATTCGACTACTAAGCTTTGTAAC
>NZ_JBHJTF010000022.1:0-87164 GCF_042267565.1 Lysinibacillus sp. NPDC056232
TTCATTCCGCTCCGACATCTTTTTTCTCATTATAAACAAAAGTACCCTATAGGATAGACTTTTTTCAAAGTGTCTATCTTATAGGGTACAGTTTAATTTTCAAAGTGACCATTTTTTTCATTCTTTATAATACTAATTCTCACCATAACGTGTGGTTGATTTCCGTTCCGACTGGGCGCTTTGTCGCTGACGCTTCGCTTTCGCGCAGAGCAAAGCTTCCTGGGGGCGTCCGATGAGCCGCTTCACTCGCGGTGCTCGCTCCAGGGTCTCGGGCCAACACGATGTTGGTCACGAAGGCGTTATCACAGGACGTGATGGTTTTAGCCTTCGTTCCTCTATTGCTAATCCCCGAGGAGTCGCCCAGTCTCCACTCCAATCAACCTATATCAAATATTATCCATAATTTTTGATAATGAGTGCCCTATGTCTATGAATCAACTTCGCCTTGACATAATTTTAGCTGTCGTTTTGTTTTCTCTACAAAAAACATTTGTTACTGATGCATTTCTTTAGCTACAAAAACCATTTGCTAAATGACGATAAATTACAAGCTATTTTTTAAACACATTGCCACTTCGAATATATTCAACATCCGCGACATTCAATCTAAAATTAACAACACGCGCAACCGCAAATAAATAATCCGATAGACGGTTTAAATATTTTTGTACAATTGTCGGTACATCTTCGATTTCCTTCATAAGCGTTACCATTTGACGCTCTGCTCGACGTGCTACTGTTCGAGCAATGTGTAAAGTTGCAGCTGCTGGTGCACCACCTGGTAGAATAAAACGCTGTAACGGTGGTGCTTCATCTGACAATGCATCAATACGCGATTCCAACACTTCAATTGGCTGCTCTGTCAGCTTATAATGACGCTCCTTCATGACATTAGCAAGGTCACCGCCTGCATCAAAAAGCTCATGTTGAATCGTTTCTAAATCAATTAGAATATCCTTGAATAACTCACGATCTAATTCACTAACTGCCTTACCAATAAAAGAATTTAATTCATCAATGGCCCCATATGTCTCTACGCGTAAGCTATCTTTATCAACGCGTCCACCGATAAGACTTGTTTTCCCTGTATCGCCTGTTTTCGTGTAAAGCTTCATCTCTCTCATCTCCTAAAATTATTTTTGTAATTTTTTATTGCCTGCACAGTTGTTTCAAAAACAGCTTTACCGATCATTTTACCTACTTCAGTAATAGGACCGCCGTACAGCATTTCTTCCCCTTTTTGTGTCGCAGCAATCAATAAACTATCTGTAGAAGTACCTGTCGCCATCGTACCACTAAGCTCATCACGAATATTTTCTGATTGCAATGCCTTTGTTTTCGCCTCAGTAGCTGTCATCATTGCTTGAAAAAATGCTTCCTCTGATAAACAACCATTCACGATAACCCACGTATTTATAGTACCAATATATGGTTCATCTTGTCTTTCATGGGCACGAGACACATCAACAGCATTACCAACTCCAGCCGTAACAGCCACAAGAACGCTACCAAAGGAAGCTTGAAATTCATTAATAGCTACAAGATTTGTTGGGACAGCTGTTAACATGACGACTGTACTTGTAGATGAAAAATGCTCCTTTTGTAAAAATTCAGCGACCTCTCTCTTTACATCATTAATGACATAATCTATCGGTACAGAGCGATTTAACAGACAATCATACCAACCGATACCCGGATTATGGACAGCTGAGGACACCGTTTTTAAAGGAAACTCTGATTGAAGCTGAATGTAATGATCTGTAACAGTGAAATTTTCTTTTTTAATGACAGCACGTTGCTGCTGTTCAACGGAGGCTGGCATCATTGTAATTTGAGGCTTTGGAATTTCTGGATGTGCATAAGTTGCCACTCGGGCATGATAAACGTCTTCGATTTGCGAAGCGATTAATACTTCATGTGGCGCCCCAAATGCCCGCATCCGTCCTTCCTCCATTAGTAATAATTCATCACAATAAAGAGAAGCTAAATTCATATCATGCAGTACCATAATAACGGTCAAACCACATTCTATTGCTTCCTTTCGCACCATATCTAAAATTTGACGTTGATGCGCAATATCTAGATGGTTGGTTGGCTCATCTAGTAGCAATATTTCCGCTGTTTGTGCAAGAGCTTGGGCGACAAACACTCTTTGCTGTTCACCGCCCGACAAAAATTCCATCGGTGTCTGTTCATAGCGTTTCACATCTGTTTGTATCATTGCATGTTGAACGGCTTGTTCATCACGATCAGTCCAGCTTGAAAAGAAGCCTGTTTGATGTGGATAACGTCCAAGTGATACTGCCTCCCTTACACTGTTTGAAAAGGCATTAGCATGTAATTGTGGCAGCACTGCCATCTTCTTTGCTAATGCACGAGCATTGTAAGAGCTACTATTTTTACCATCTACTAATACAGTGCCTGCTGTTGCTGGTAGTATGCCACTTATTACTTTTAACAGTGTGGATTTCCCACTACCATTCGGCCCTAAAATCCCTAGTATTTTTCCTTTTTCAACGGAAAAACTAATATCATGGACGATCGGTACATCTTCATAGCCACCAGAAAGATGTTCAACAACAATCATGCCCGTACCCCCTTGCCTCTACGTTGTTTATAAAAAATATAGGAAAAAACGGGCGCCCCAATAAATGCAGTAATGACACCAATCGGCAGCTCTCTTGGCACAATAATTGTTCGTGCTACTAAATCACAAATAATTAGTAAAGTTGCCCCATTTAAAAATGATAATGGCAATAAATGACGATGATCTGAACCCCAAACCATTCTCGTCATATGAGGAACAACTAAACCAACAAAGCCAATCGTTCCAGAAACAGCTACCGCTGCTCCTGTCAACATGGATCCACCCACTAAAATAATATATTTACTACGCTTAACATTGACACCTAAATGCTTCGCACGTTCTTCTCCATATAACAGAACATTTAACTCGCGTCTTTGTGTCCAAAGCATAATGGAACCAATGATAACAAATGGGATTATCATCTGAACGTAAGGCCAACCACGCATCGATACTGAGCCGAGCAGCCATCCGATTACTTGGCGTAGCTCCTCACCAGATAATGCAATCATTAATGAAATCAAGGAACCTAAAAATGAACTAAATATAACCCCTGTTAAAATAAGAGTTTCCATTTTTAGTGAACGGTCTACTATTCTAGCAAAGCCCATAACAGCTACCATCGTTAATATGGCACCTATCATACTAAAGACTGGCAATGTAAAATGACCGACTACAGGTATTGAGACACTAAAGAAAATCGTCATCACTGCGCCCACTGATGCACCAGAAGAAACACCTAACGTATAAGGATCAGCCAAAGGGTTTTTTAATAAGCCTTGAAAAGCTGCCCCTGCAATAGCAAGTGATGCCCCTACAAGCCCTGCTAGTAGAACTCGAGGTAAACGAATCTTCCATAAAATATTGGCAACTGTTTCATCAGCGTCCTTATTCCACAATACTTCTAATGGAATATGAACTGAGCCTATCGCCACACCACACCAGATGCTAATGATTAAAAGCGTAATTGCTGTTACATAGGCTACAATTGTTTTACTCATTTAAACGCCTCTGGGTAAATGGCCTTTGCTAATTCCTCAAAACCATCTGCCAATCGAGGACCTTGACGACTTGTCGTATTTTCATCCACTTGTACAATGGCTTTATTTTTTACAGCAGTAATTGTCTCAAAGCCTGGACGTTGCGGAATTTTCGTTAAAATATTCGGTACATAATTATATGTCACAACAATGACATCTGGATTTTTCGCAATAATTTGTTCAGCATCAATTTGATACCAGTCATTTGTATCTGCTGCTACATTTTCGGCATGAATCATTTCTAGCATTTCATTCATAAATGTACCTTTACCAGCTGTATAAATTTCTGGCTCATCAGTCGACTCTACAAAAACTTTCTTTGGCTTAACACCCTCAAGTTTTGTTTCAACTTCTGCAACCTTTGCCTTCATAGTTGCGACCACTTTTTTAGCCTCTTCTAGTTTTCCTGTTGCACGACCAAGCTGTTCAATCGTCGTGTAAGTCTCATTAAAGTTTTTGGCATCCGCTACAACAAATACTTTCACACCTGCAGCCTCAAGCTGTTCAATTGCTCCTTTTGAATAACTCATACCCGATGCATGCGCAAGAACGATATCTGGCGATAAAGCAATAATTTGTTCAATATTATAATCCATACCGCCAACTTTTTCTTTTTTAGCAGCCTCTGGTGGATAATCGTCATTATTTGTTACACCCACTATTTCATCATTTAAGCCAAGGCTAAATAAAATTTCTGTGTTACTTGGAATGAGAGAGACTATTTTTTCAGGAGGTGCTTCTAGCGTAATCTCTTTGCCAGAAGCATCCGTTATCGTCATTGGGAATGTTGCTTGATCTACTTTTGATGTCTCTTGCTGCTCAGCAGATGACGGCTTGTCATTTGTCGCCTCTTTTGTGTTGCATGCTGCAAGCAAGCCAACAGCTAAAAATGCTGATAATCCTATTTTCCAAAATTTCTTCATGTGAATCCCCCTTAGTCTATCTGTGCATATAGTGAACGACTTGTTTTTCTGATTCATCGATACAATTTAGGTTTTTATCGCTCGAGGTTGTGGGTTATCGCCTAACTTTGCGGATTTATCATCCAATTTTGGATTCATCGCCCAACGTTGTGGGTTATCGCTCAACTTTGCGGATTTATCACTCAACTTTTGGGGTTTACCGCACAACTTTGGGTTTATCGCCTAACTTTGTGGATTTATCACCCAACTTTTTGAGTTTATCACCCAACTTTGCGGATTTATCACCCAACTTTTTGAGTTTATCACCCAACTTTGCGGATTTATCACCCAACTTTTTGAGGTTATCGCCCAACTTTGCGGATTTATCGCCCAACTTTTTGGGTTTATCACCCAACTTTGCGGATTTATCGCCCACTTTTCCAAATTTATCGATATTCATCTTACAAAACAAATACCCCTCATCATAAAAAAATGAGGGGGTCAAATTTGCACAATATAAATATACAAAATCCACCATCCTATCCTCGTAGGCTACAACGTGTTTTCTATAAAGGCAGGTCTCCTGGCTCGTGCTTCATACGCTTTTTCAAACCTTCCCGAAATTTTCAGTGGCGCTGATTGAAAAAACTCACACATACAGTGGCGGGACCGCATCGGAATTACACCGATTTCCCTTTTCACTTTACTTAAGTAAAGAACCTTTATAATATTCAGTTGATTGTATTATACATGAAAATCAAAGAAGTCGCCTCCATTCGAGACGACTCCTAATCAAATCAATTATGCCTCGGCATAATTGCGTCCGGATTTGGCTTTGTGCTTAGGCCTGCAGATGTTTTTTGCGTGAAAGCGTAGCGTCAGCGGCATGATGCAGGTCAGTTAACCGTTATCGCATGGTTGCGATGATTTTAGACTAACATCCTCTACAAGAACCCCTTTCCGAATCTGTGACGCTTTAACTTCTTTCAGCAGATGTTTGGACACCCGCTGAAAAAAGTTAAACTATATCTGAAAAATACTGTACCGTTTTCATTGGTGCACCCATTTCTCGTAATGCCCATGTGTTCTCTAAATAAATATCTGCTAGTTTCTCATATTTGCCGCCGAATCTTTGTGCCCATTCGACTGCTACAACACTTTCATATAAATGTGCCATTTTCTCAGCGACTTTTTTTGCTTCAAACGTTTTTGTTGCATCATCTAAACGGCTAAATGTTTGCAAAGTTGCATCTAGTGTTGCTAATTGATCCACGACAATTTCGACTAATGGATTGTCAGCTAGTTTTTCTAGACGTTCTTCCATGACACGAACAAACATTTCGTGCGCATGAAACTTATCAACTAAACGAATGAGCTCTAAAGCTAAAATATTCGCAGTCCCCTCCCACACAGTAAGTACCTGTGCATCTCTTAATAACCGAGGTGTAACAAAATCTTCAATATAGCCGTTTCCGCCATGTAATTCAATGGCTTCACTCGCATAATGTACAGCTTGCTCTGCTGTTTCTTTTTTCATGATCGCAATATACAAGCGATTCAAAATGATGTCCTCTTTATTCCCCTGCCCACTAGTTACTTTATCGTACAGCTGAATAAGGTCAAAAACCGTAGCAACTTCTACATGAAGTTTGGCAGCAAATTTCCCTAGTGTATCCTGAATCATAGGGTATTGCGTTAAAGGCTTACCAAATGCATGGCGATTCGTCACATAGTGCTTCGCCTCTAAATAGCCGCGCCGCATAATGCCGATAGAAGCAACCGCATTGCAAATTCTTGATAAATTAAGCGCCTCCAGCATATAATAAATTCCTTTATTTGGGTCACCTACAACATAAGCCAATGCACCATCAAATTCCACCTCACCAGAAGGGACTGCTTTAACACCAAGTTTATCCTTTAAACGTCGAATACGGAGGTTATTAACAGCGCCATCCTCATTTCGCCATGGAACTGCAAACAATGTTAAGCCCTTTGAGCCTGCCTGAGCCCCTTCCATGCGAGCCAATACCATAGTTACTCCACACATTCCTGCGTTAGATGCAAAATATTTCTCACCATATAAACGATACTGATTGCCATCCTTCCTTGCCTCTACAACATTCGCGCCAACGTCAGAGCCACCTTGACGCTCCGTTAAAAATGTAGCCCCCTCATAGAGCTCCGTCTCTCCTGTTGCACATACATGTGGTAAAAAGCGCTCCTTCACCTCATCACTCGCATAATGATCAAGTAAATAAGCAGTTGCCATCGTTAACGTAACAGGACAGTAAAAGCCTGGCTCAGCATGTGATAGTATATAGCCTTGAGCAAAGCTATACACATAATTGCCCTTTCTACCTAATTGCGGAATATCTTTATGCACATAGCCCACAATGCCGGTATTGTACGTCTCTTCAATTGTTTTTTTATAGCCATCATTAACCCAAATCTCTGACACTTCTTCACCATAGGCATTATACCTTTGTAATCGAGGTTCACCCTCTCTATCCGTATGCTTGGCTCTCACATCAATATCCCCTGCACAAAGCTCACCGAAATCTGTTAGCTCACGTGTTGCATATTTTACAAACTCTTTATCTAGCATCATTTCTAAAACTTTATGAAGTGTATCATTCTCTTTAAAAAAGTTCTTTGTTTTCATTTCTTCCTGCTGTAAAATCTTCATGTTTATCTCACCTCTTGTCCCTTCAAAGTTTGTTTTAGTATTTTGCCTGATGCATTTCGTGGTAACGCTTCCACACGTTCAAAAATGCGTGGAATTTTATATTTAGCAAGATGCTCCTCTAAATAAGCTTTAAGTCCGTTCTCGTCAATATCTGTTTTAGTAGCATAAACAGCCTTCACCGTTTCTCCCCACTCCGGATGCGGTACACCGATTACAGCCACTTCAAATATCCCCTCATAGCTCAACATACGATCTTCAATTTCTTTCGGGTAAATATTCACACCGCCTGAAAAAATGACATCCTTTTTACGATCGACAATCCAAATATAGCCGTCCTCATCTAAGCGAGCTAAGTCACCTGTTTTCAGCCAGCCATCTATAAATGCGGCCTTTGTTGCGATTTCATCCTTGTAATAGCCCTTCATATTGCCCTCACCGAATAACACAATTTCTCCTACTTCACCAACACTGACATCTTCTCCATTGTCGTTGATAATACGTAGCTCCGCTCCAAGTGGTGCACGCCTCCCAACGCTACCCGCCTTCGTAGCATGCTCTTCACCAAACAATATTGAACCGTTTGGACCAGCCTCTGTTAAGCCATAGACACATGTTAAATTTTTTGTTCTGAAAGCTTGTTGTAAATGACGGACTTCGTTTTGTGATAACGGTGCGCCACCATAAGCCCACCATTTCATCGATGATAAATCAGCCGTTTGCAATCTTGGCATTTGGGCCGTTAACAAATATGCAACAGGTGCCCCAAAGAAATGCGTTGTCCGCTCCTGCTCGATCGAATCAATCAATAAATCAGGTGTAAACGTTGGTGTTAACACGTTTGTTGAGCCTACAAGTACCCCTGCCATTAAAAATAAATGTAATGGAGCTGAATGCGTCAACGGCATCATAAGAAGAATTCGACTTTCTGGCTTTACTTCCATTTCCACTGCAATCATTTGCGCTACAGTTAAAATATTGCGATAGCTAAACAATACACCCTTTGGTTTTCCCGTTGTACCCGATGTGTATAAAATCGTTGAGACATCATCTTCATTCAACTGGCAATCAATTGTTTGGATGCTTGCATGTTCAATAAGTGTTTCATAGTTTAGCCAGCCAGCCTGCTCTTGACCCGTTTTGATTTTTAAAGGGACTATCGTAATATTTTCGACTGCTGCAAAAATTGCCTCATGTACAAGAATAGCTTTAGCATCAGCATGCCGAGCTACATACTCGACCTCTTGCAGCGTAAATTTCGCATTTACTGGAACGACAATAGCCCCAATGCGCTGAATAGCAAAATAACTAACAACAAACTCTACAACATTTGGCATAAAAATGATTACTTTATCGCCTTGCCGCACACCCTGCTCGACTAAAGCATGACTAAGACGTGTCACTTGCTCATCTAAATCACGATAAGTCACTCGTCTGTCCTGACAAACAACCGCTTCACTCATAGGGTATTTTCGCGCATTACGTGCTAACAAATTCGAACTATTCATCGTCCATCTCTCCCTTTAAAGTCGCTAATTTTTCTGTAAACATGCCTTGTAATTGCTGTAACTCGTGTTTCATCTGTACAAGCTCTGCTATTTTGCCATTAACTTCTTGAATTTTTTGCTCCCCATATTCGACCGTACGCTCCAACTGCTGAAGACCCGTGCGATCATAATCAAACAGCAATACCATCTCCTTGATCTCCTCAAGTGAAAAACCGTACCGCTTCCCCCGGAAAATAAGCTTAAGCTTCGCTAATTCTTTTTTTGAAAAGGTTCGTTGATTAGTAGATGATCGATTAGGATGAAGCAGCCCTAGCTCCTCATAATAACGAATTGTCCGTGTCGAAACATTAAACTGCTTAGCCACTTCTTGAATCGTCTTCAATATCATCTCCCCTTTCCCATTTTTCATCAGTATATCATTGACGCTAACGTAAACATCAACAAAATATCTGAAAATTACAGAAAATTATTGATTTAAGGAGATGAATATGATTATTTCGGGTTACCCTCCATTTCTTTAGCGGCGCTTTCCGTTGGTTTGTGGGGGCTTTCCTTCGCTCTGGCAGGTCTTTTCGTCACTCAGATGAATCTTTCCGTCGTCCCGGATTCTTTCCGTCACTTCGATTGTTCTTTCCGTCACTTCGATTGTTCTTTCCGTCGCTTCGGCTGTTCTTTCCGTCGCCCTGGCGGTTCTTTCCGTCACCACGGCTGCTCTTTCCGTCGCCCTGGCGGTTCTTTCCGCCACCCCGGCTGCTCCTTCCGTCGCTCTGATGAATCTTTCCGTCGCTCTGATGAATCTTTCCGTCGCCCTGGATTCTTTCCGTCACTTCGACTGCTCTTTCCGTCGCTCTGATGATTCCTTCCGTCGCTTCGGATTCTTTCCGTCGCTTCGGCTGTTCTTTCCGTCGCTCTGATGAATCTTTCCGTCGCTCTGATGAATCTTTCCGTCACTTCGACTGCTCTTTCCGTCGCTCTGATGATTCCTTCCGTCGCTTCGATTGTTCTTTCCGTCGCTCAGGCTGCTCCTTCCGTCTCTCTGATGAATCTTTCCGTCGCCCTGGATTCTTTCCGTCACTTCGACTGCTCTTTCCGTCGCTTCGGCTGTTCTTTCCGTCGCCCTGGCGGTTCTTTCCGTCACCCCGGCTGCTCCTTCCGTCGCTCTGATAAATCTTTCCTTCGCTCTGGCGGCTCTTTCCGTCGCCCCGACTGCTCTTTCCGTCGCTCTGATGAATCTTTCCGTCGCTCTGGCGGCTCTTTCCGTCGCCCCGGATTCTTTCCGTCGCCCCGGCTGCTCCTTCCGTCGCTCTGATAAATCTTTCCTTCGCTCTGGCTGTTCTTTCCGTCACCCCGTCCATTCTATCCTTCGCTTCAACTGCTATATCCGTCAAAGACATATCTACACAAAAAACCCCCGGCACATTGTTGTGCCGGGGGCTAGAATGACGATTATTACATTTTTTCTGGTGCTGATACGCCGATTAAGCGTAGTGCGTTGGCGATTGTTGTACGAACAGCAGTGATAAGGGCTAAGCGAGCTTCTGTTAGCTCTTTATTTGAAGCATCTAACACTTTTTCAGCGTTATAGAAGCTGTGGAATGCAGCTGCCGTGTCTTGAATATAGTTGGCGATACGGTGTGGTGTACGGTGCTTCGCAGCATCTGCTACCACTTTCGGGAAGTCGCCCACTTTTTTCAGTAAATCAATTTCTTTTTCAGCAGTTAGCAGGCTTAAATGATCTGTTGTTGCAGCAAAGCATTGCTCATTTGCTGAGCGTAAAATTGAAGAAATACGTGCATGCGCATATTGTGCGTAATACACTGGGTTTTCGTTTGATTGAGATACGGCAAGGTCAAGGTCAAAGTCCATGTGAGAATCGCCTGCAGTTTTCACGAAGAAGTAACGAACTGCATCTAAGCCAACTTCTTCTACAAGCTCACGCATTGTAACTGCGTTCCCTGTACGTTTAGACATTTTGAATTTCTCACCATTTTTATAAAGTTGAACCATTTGGATGATTTCTACTTCAAGTGTATCACGGTCGTAACCAAGCGCCTGAATAGCGGCTTTCATACGTGGGATATAGCCGTGGTGATCAGCGCCCCAAATATTAATTAATTTATCGAAGCCACGTACAATTTTATCTTCATGGTAGGCGATATCTGGAGTCAGATATGTGAAAGAGCCATCATTTTTAATTAACACGCGGTCTTTATCGTCGCCAAATGTTGTTGAACGGAACCAAGTAGCACCGTCTTCTTCAAATACATGGCCATTCGCTTTCAGTTTATCTAACGCTACTTCGATTTTGCCGTTTTCGTATAGTGAAGTTTCTGAATACCACACATTAAAGTTTACACGGAAGTTAGCAAGGTCTGTTTTTAGCTTGTCTAATTCTAACGCTAAACCATGTTGACGGAAGAATGCAAAACGATCTTCATCTGTTTTAGATAAAATTGCATCGCCATGCTCGCTAGCTAATTTACCAGCGATTTCAATAATATCTGAACCGTGGTAGCCATCCTCTGGCATCTCAGCTTCCAATCCTAAAGCTTGCTTATAACGCGCTTCAAGTGAGTAAGCTAAGTTGTTAATTTGGTTACCCGCATCGTTAATGTAGTACTCACGAGATACATCGAAACCTGCCATATCTAATACGTTACATAATGAATCCCCTACAGAAGCTCCACGCGCATGACCTAAATGAAGATCACCTGTTGGATTCGCAGATACGAATTCAACTTGAACTTTTTCACCTGCTCCAGCATTAGAACGACCATAGTCAGCACCTTGCTCAAGTACTGCTTTTACTACACCTGATAGGAAATCTTTACGCACAGTAATATTCATGAAGCCAGGGCCTGCAATATCGATTTTTTCAATATCTGTACCTGCTGTGTCAATATTCTCTAAAATAGCTTCTGCAATGGCACGAGGTGGTTTTTTTGCTAACTTCGTTAATTGCATAGCAATGTTTGTTGCATAGTCCCCATTTGCTTTATCCTTCGGTGTTTCTAGGTGAATATTTAACTCTGTGCCAGCTTCGACTAAGCTAGCTTTTTCAATAGCCTGCGCAATTGCCACTTTAATGGCTTGTTGTACTTGTTCTACTGCGTTCATCATTGTACCTCCGTAAATGTAATGTCTAATGTATAATTGCCAACGGATTGCCCACCCATTAGTAAATCGTACTGTACATGGAAATCTCCGCTTACTGCCTGCCTTGTAAACGTCATTTCTTTCGTGACTATGACGAGTGGCATTGAACCGAATTCACTTTCATAATGACCCATTTGTTGTTCCATTATGTTCAGTGGTAGTCGCATTTTTACTGCTCCATTACGCATAATTAATGCCTGTTCATTGCCTAGCTTCATAGTTGTGCGGATCGTTTTATCTTCCTGCACCTCTTCATATTTCAAATAGATGCTTCCTGCTTTTTCAAGTAGCTGCCCTGTCAGCAACATTTCATAACCTTCAGATTCCCCATCAATCGGTCGAATCGTAGAAATGAGCTTAATGTTCACCTGCGATCTTGCTTCGTTCGCCATTATGGACGCTCCCTTTTAATGTTTTTACTATAACCTTTTTATTATAGGATGAATACTCATAATTTTTCAAGATAGAAGTAAGTATTCTATCTGATGTGGCAGTAATTTGTGCATAATCACTTACCATTTAATGATTGACATAAATCCCCTGTAAATCTACAGCTATGTTACAAAGTTAGAATTTTCAAACACTTCATCAAAATGAGGTGTGCTGTATGTTAACACTTGAACAAATTCATGCTGCTAAACGAAGGATTTCCTCTTATATATTTGAAACGCCTATTATTCAATTACAAGGGCTCGATCATCTTTTAGGATGTCACGTCTACATAAAAGCCGAGAATATGCAAAAAACAAACTCCTTTAAGCTTCGAGGGGCTCTCAATAAAATGCTTTCCATACCATTAGAACAATTACAACAAGGCGTAGTTGTTTCCTCAGGTAATCATGGCAAGGGTGTCGCCTATGCTGCCCTATTAAATAGTAAGGCTACCAAATTCAGCACCTAGCGTTAAAGTGGAAGGAATTCGTGCCTTAGGTGCAGAGGTTGTCCAGTGTAAGCTGGCAGAAGACATGTTCTATCAGCAAAACTCAGTCGTGATTATGGCTATTGCAACATACATCCTTATGATGATTACGATATTATGGCAGGATAAGGAACAGCAGGTTTGGAAATAGTAGCACAGCTTCCTGATGTCGATACTATTGTTGTTCCTATTGGCGGTGGTGGATTAATTAGTGGCGTTGCAACTGCTGTCAAATCCATGCCCCCCCATATCAACATAATTGGTGTGGAGCCTGCTGTTGTTTCGCGTTATACAAAAATCTTAGAAGCTGTGAAAGATTGCTTTTAGCGGAACAAAAATCTTTGGCAGATGCCCTACTCACTTTACAGCCTGGGGAACGGAATTTTCCAATTGTTCAACAACTTGTCGATGAGGTTGTGAGTGTAGATGAAGCATTGATTCAACGCGGAATGAAAACCTTACTCACCGAGGGAAAAATTATCGCAGAGCCTTCCTCTTCTATCGGGATAGGAGCTACCCTGCAAGGAGCTTTATCTTTTCGCAAAAACGAAAAAGTGTGCTTCCTTATTTCAGGAGGCAATGTTGGATTAGAAGCTTTAGATAAAAAAGCATCCACTCAAAATTAACGAGTAGATGCTTTTGTGTTGTCGAGTTTAAACGTAACTCTCAGTATTTTTTATATTCATAACAGCCTTTTTAGGAAATAAAGCTTTCCAGAAATAAATTGCGAGACCAATTAACACTAGACAATGAAAAATATAAAGAGAAGTAGCAAGAACAGTTGGCTCACTTTGATCAGTCAAGAAAGCAATAAAATCGTGCGAAGCGTGCCAGGCAATTGGGAAAATAATACTTTTTGTCTTTACAACAATTTCTGCACAAACTAACCCAAAGAGGAAAGCAAAAGCTACTTGTAGTAATGTCAATAAGAAATCATGACCGGCAAGTAAATTTTCAAGATGTCCTATTCCAAACAAAAAAGAGGAGCCTATAATAGCCGTTTTAAGCCCTTTCGCTGATAAATATTTGAAAATTAGGCCACGGAAAATAAACTCTTCATAAAGTCCAACGGCAATAACAAATAGAAACAAAATAAGTACATATTGCGCAGAAAAACCATCTTTATCTGTAATACCACTCAAGAATGCAACCAGCTCAGAGACAACGATAACAGCCATCCACGCCTCTGCTTTAAACTTTCTAAATCCGAAATCTTGGAAAGAGAATTTACTTTTTTTCATTATCCAAAGAGTAACTAGTACACCAACTGCAAAGGCAATAAATTGAATTAAACATATAGAGCTTAAGCTACTTATATTATTGACAGCTATAATTACACCAGCTATGAAAGGAAAAACAAGTGCAAGCAAAGTAAATAGTATGGCTAAAAGAATAGGTGAATTTTTCATCTTCATTTATTTTCTCCATTCAATAATTTTTGTTTAACGCCTTCAAATACGTCCTTTAAAATATCTTCAATTTCCGAGCTATCTAAATCGCAAGTATTCGTCGCACACATTGTCGCAATACCATGTGTAGTTAACCATATATCGATAAATAGAGTTTTAGCGGAGGTTTGAGTTAATCCTGTTAATTTTGAAATTATTGCTATAATCCCTTGGTTTTCTACGTCATTTAATAAATCCGAAAAGCTGGAGATTTTATATTTATTGGATAGAAATAATAGCTCAAATAGCTTTTTTTCTTCGCGAGCAAAGTTAATATAAGCCAAACCCATCCCTAAAAAAGAACTTTCTTGCAAGCCTTGAAACATTCTTTCGTTGTATAGATTGCCAGCCCTTTCATATATTGCATACTTCAAATCATCCATATTCGAGAATAATCGAAATATAGGCTTTGTCGAACAGCCTAGCTCTTTTGCTAAATCTCTTGCATTCACACTATCAATGCCACTCTTCCTAGTCATTTCAAAAGCACAATCCATTAAAATTTCCTCTGTAAATCGCTCTTTTGGTGCCAAAAATTTTACCTCCTCTCAATAGGTAACATCCGTTACCTATAATGTAACAGTAATTTCCTTTCTATGTCAATGAGGTATTCAAAAAAATTCCAAGAAATAAAAAAGGCCCACTTATCGTGAGCCAAGTTTTCCCCAAGGAAGTCCTCGGACTCCCAATATTTATTGGAATATGTTAGCCAAACTTTAAAAACAAGTGGGGCTAAAAGTGATCTCATCACGCCTCCCCACTTTTAGCCCCACCTTATAAAATAAATTGTTTTACCTAGCCCAGTACCAATTCTCTTAGCGGATTCTATTATTCCAAATTTAGCAAATCGGAAATTATTTCTGCACTTCCTGGTGAAAACATAAATATTGAGAGTGAAATACATAATACTCCTACAAATACAATGCCAATCTTCTTCATTAACAAAGATTGCTTTTTCATAAAAAGTCCTTTAAATATCAAAAACAACCCTACAAATAAGATTAAGAAATACCAAACTCCCATTAGTTCACCCCTTTTACAAATAAGACGTTAAAAGTTAAGGAAAGTTCTACCATCTCAATCAGCTTGTGTATAGAAATAAAGTGCCCATCTATCAGCTATATTAAAATTTTTAAAAACAGCACCGACATTTTAAATTATCTTAAATGACCTCATTATTGCTTTCTTGTTTAATTTGATCGATTCTATTTTTCCCCCATTCATACATCATCTCAACGATTGGTAGTAACGTCATTCCTAGTTCAGTCATTGAATATTCGACTTTCGGAGGAACTTCTGGAAACACTTCTCGATGAACAATCCCATCTTCCATCAGTTCACGTAATTGGTTCGATAATATCTTATGAGATATTTTCGGAAAAAGTCTTTGAAGCTCACTGAAGCGATGTGGTCCTTCGACGCCTAAATGCCACAGAATAACAACCTTCCATTTACCGCTAATGATCGATAATGTAAGTTCTTTTTCACAATGATAATCATTATTTACTATTCTCTCTTTTATCTCTTCTCTTAATTTATCTGACATAGAGCTAACTGACTCCTTTTCTTGTAAGTAACTTTTAGTAACCTCCGCACAAAAAAGTGCACTCTTCACAATATAGAAAACCGTAGTAAAATGAGGTTAGTCTTAAAGACAAATCTTAATCTATTTTTTCGTCTAAATAAAACGATCTCATCTAAAGGAGAGAAAAACATGCAAACAATCGCAGGAAAAGTGGCGTTAATTACAGGAGCAGGACGTGGAATTGGACGTGCAACAGCAGTAGCTTTTGCGCAAGAAGGTATTCACGTAGGTCTTGTTGGACGTACGCTTGAAAATTTACAACAAGTAGCAGAGGAACTTAAACAGTATGATGTGAAGGTAGCCATCGCTGTGGCAAATGTAGCGGATTTAGACTCTATTACTACAGCTGTTGAATCTATTCGTGGTGAGCTTGGTGCCATCGATATTTTAGTAAACAATGCCGGTATTTCAAAATTCGGTAGCTTCATGGACTTAACACCTGAAGAATGGACAAATATTATCGATGTCAACGTAAAAGGTGTGTACTACACAACACGCGCTGTATTACCAGAGATGATCGAGCGCAACACAGGCGATATCATTAATATCTCCTCAACAGCTGGTCAAAAAGGGGCACCAATTACAAGTGCATACTCGGCTTCAAAAGCTGCCGTTATCGGACTAAGTGAGTCATTAATGCTTGAAGTACGTAAGAAAAATATTCGCGTTACAACATTAACGCCAAGTACAGTTGCTACAGATATGGCGGTTGAGCTTAACTTAACAGACGGCAATCCAGAAAAAGTGATGCAAGCAGAAGATTTAGCAGATTTAATGGTTGCACAGCTAAAACTTCATCCACGTGTTGTCTTAAAACATGCTGGACTTTGGTCTACGAACCCTTAATAGAACTATTCGAAATATCAAGGCGGTATCCGATGTATGTTGGATGGCGCCTTTCTTTTTTAGAATAACTGTATTCAGAATATAAAAGAAAAATGAGGCTAGCTTAAAGCTAAACCCCACTC
The DNA here is from genome assembly GCF_042267565.1 of Lysinibacillus sp. NPDC056232. Lineage (NCBI taxonomy): Bacteria > Bacillati > Bacillota > Bacilli > Caryophanales > Bacillaceae > Lysinibacillus > Lysinibacillus sp. NPDC056232. Next base: position 16,794 of record NZ_JBHJTF010000022.1, read on the forward strand.
CAATTTCATTTCTTATTTTACCCAGCCCAAAATCATTTCTCTCAGCAACTTACTCGCTGTATTCGCTGTCATTTCTGATGTGTCGTAGATCGGTGCTACTTCAACTAGGTCAAAGCCCACTACATTGACGTTACTTGCTGCAATTGCATGGATTGACGCTAGTAATTCTTTTGATGTAATGCCTCCGCAATCTACTGTTCCTGTACCTGGTGCATGTGATGGATCAAGTACATCTATATCAATCGTAACGTAAACATTACGTCCCGCTAAAGTCGGTAATACCTCTTTTAATGGCTCTAGCACTTCAAATTTCGAAATGTGCATGCCATTTTTCTTTGCCCATTCGAATTCTTCCTTCATCCCTGAACGAATACCAAATGAATAGACATTTTTTGGTCCGATATGTTCAGCAATTTTGCGAATAGGCGTTGAGTGTGAAAGTGGCTCCCCTTCATATTCTACACGTAAGTCTGTATGTGCATCGAAGTGGATAATTGCTAGGTCATCATATTTTGCTGATACAGCTTTCATTACAGGCCACGATACTAAATGTTCGCCACCCATACCTACAGGAATTTTACCATCTGCTAAAAGCGTCTCAATATATTTTTCAATTTCATCTAACGAGCGCTGTGCGTTGCCGAATGGAAGCGGTATATCCCCCGCATCAAAATACTTCACTTCTTCTAACTCACGGTCCAAATATGGGCTATATTCTTCTAGACCAATGGATACTTCACGAATACGCTGCGGGCCAAAACGTGAGCCCGGACGGTAACTAACTGTCCAGTCCATTGGCATACCATAAATGACCGCCTGAGCATCCTCATATGTAGGATGACTTTTTATAAAAACATTTCCGGAATAAGCTTCATCAAATCTCATTACTCGACCTCCACTTTTAGAAATTACTAAATTCATTATCATCACTGACCCTTTCCTCGGGCGTTCAAATGTCATGCCAAAACCTTCAGTGATGGACCTTTTACCATTACTCTATTAAGGGCTTACAGGAATGTAATGAAACCTCTATCCTTGTATCCTCGTATACATTATTGGAACGTCTAGCAAAATTCGATTAAAATCTACAATGTACTATTCTTTTGTCGAAAGCTAGCATTTCAAACAGTACAAAAAAAGTATAGATGTTTTTGAATAAAGTGCAATAGTTTTTACCAATAATTTCGATTAAATAAGAATGTTCAGACACATACTATACGCAAGTGTGAGAAAACGAGGTGAAGTCGGATGAAGAGAAAAAGCTATCAACGTAAACAAAAACGTTCAAAGCGCACACGTAAAACATTTATCTTTTTTGTTGCCTTTACATCCGCAATTGTTGTAGCATTTATAGCTTTACGCGTCTATGTTCAAGTGGCTGGTGCCCCGCCTTTAACCGTACCTAAAGCCTCTATTTTCTTAGATGAAAATGAGAACCAAATTGGGGATCACTTTACGAATGAACGACGTTATTGGGTTAGTCTTGATGAGATGTCCCCCTATTTGAAGCAAGCAGTAGTAGCTGTTGAGGATAAAGATTTTTATAAGCATGGCGGTCTGGATTTTTCTCGTATCGCTGGTGCATTATTAGTGGATCTTAAGGCTGGTGGTAAGGTTCAAGGAGCAAGTACAATTACACAACAATATGCTCGAAATCTATATCTTTCACATGAGAAATCGTGGACACGAAAATTAAATGAAGCACTGTATGCTTATAGATTAGAAGTTTTTTATGATAAGGATGAAATACTGGAAGGTTACTTAAATACTGTTTACTACGGCCATGGTATGTACGGCGTAGAAGCGGCAAGTCGATTTTATTTTGGAAAATCTGCAAAAGATTTAACACTTGCGGAAGCAGCAATGTTAACTGGGGTTCCAAAAGGGCCAAGTATTTACTCTCCTATTGTTAATTTAGATAAGGCAACTAATCGCCAACACGTTATTTTAAAACTGATGACCGATCAAGGTGCTATTACGCAAGATGAAAAAACACGTGCAGAAAGTGAAAAGCTTGTCTTAAAGAGTGATAGCTGGGTAGCCACAAAATCTGTTGCACCATTTTTCCTTGACGTAGCATGGCAAGAGGCTAGTGAAATTTTGAAATCAAAAAATCTCGACATTAGTGAAGGTGGCTGGACTATCCAGACAACTCTTAATCTAGAACACCAAAAGGCAGCTGAAGAAGCTGTAGCCAAACATATGCCTGCTGATGACCTTCAAACTGCTTTTGTTAGTATGAAATCCAAAACAGGTTCCGTTACAGCATTAGTTGGAGGTCGTGACTATGCTGCAAGTTCATTTAACAGAGTTACACAGGCAAAACGTCAGCCAGGCTCGACCATTAAACCTATTTTATATGCGGCAGCTTTAGAGAATGGTTATACACCATTAACATATTTAAATGTAGGTGAGACAACTTTCACTTATGATCATGGACGGGCCACATATTCACCAAAAAATGTTAACGGGAAATTTGCAAACCATGATATGTCAATGGCACAAGCTATCGCTATCTCCGATAATATTTACGCTGTTAAAACTTTAGAGGAGATTGGATTTAAACCATTTCACGAAATGGCTGATCGCTTCAACGTGACTATCGGTGCCAAGGACAATTTATCCATGGCGCTTGGAACGACTGAAACAACATTATATGAAATGACGAATGCTTATAATATATTAGCATCGCAAGGTAAAAAAACTACTCCTACTACTATTGTTACTATTAAAAATGCTAACGGCGATGTTATCTACGAAAATAAAGAAGTTAGTAAAGAAGATGAAACAGTTCTGTCAAAGGAAAATACGTTTATCTTAACAGAAATGATGACGGGTATTTTCGATCCAGTCTTTAGCGATTATTCTCCCGCTACAGGGATTAGCATTCGCTCTCGTATGACGCATACGTATGCAGCAAAATCTGGCTCTACAAATAGCGATCAGTGGCTGATTGGATTTACACCTAGCTTAACCGCTGGGGTATGGAACGGCTATGATCAAGGAAAAAATCTAACAGCAAAAGAAGATACTGCCTCTACAAAGCAAATTTGGATCGACTTTATGGAGACTGTCAATAAAGGAACAAAGAATGAGGATTTCAAAAAACCGAAAGACGTTAAAGGTGTGGTCATCGATATTGAATCCGGTAAATTAGCGACAGATGCCTGCCCTCAGCAACGTCTCGTCTATATGGATGCGAAAGATGTACCAACTGAAAAATGTTCAAACTTTGATATTCTCGATACCAATACGTGGGGAAATTTCTGGAATATGCTTCCATTCTCCATTTTTAAAAATTAACAAATCATGCGGAACCTTTATCAGCGTTAAGCGTTTTATAAGCGAAGGCTCTCGACAAAGTAACAGATATATATGAAAAAGAAAAGCTTTCTCTTCCCCGGAGCCGTGTCCGTGGGAACAGAAAGCTTTTCTTATTTATGGTTCGCGAAGTAGATGAGCATCATGGGGCATTTGGCTTGGGTTTGGGTTGTTCAAATGCCGCATAGCGCTCATCACATTCGCAGAACCAAGTGTCCTAGCTTACTAAAATGTAAGCTCTTTATCAAGTTTACTTTGTTTCAAACCCACTTTCAACCTTATATCGAAAGCGATAGCAAAATGTCACAGATTGTTCAATCATTGTAGGTCTATGAAACAAATAAATCTTGACGCAATTGCTCCTCACTATGTGCCCACAAGTCCGGATTGAGCTCTTCTAGGAAAGAAGCTAACACTTTTTTAGACGGCGCATCCATATGTTCTACAATAATATGACGCTTCATAGATTTATCCATTTTGTTCACATGATCGGCTAAAATTTTATAGCCACGACGTTTTTCTCGATTAACTACCATTTCACACGCAGTTACACCTGCATAGTAAGGTCCATCGGCTTTATGGTCGATCGTCACCCACACTAGCCAATACGCCTTCCCACCTTCTGAATCAGCGCGATCAGTCGTAAATTTAATACCTCGTTCCAGATCACTGCGAGCATGCATAGCACCGATTTCAACTGAAGCTGTCCCCTCTTCTATATCGATCATGACTGGCGATACGTTTTCAAGTGAAAGCGAACCGATACCAAATCCCTTATGTCCGTCTGTTGGATCATTTTTAATAATAGTAAAGCCCATTTTTTGTTTTGATTTTTCTTCATTTGCCATACTTTAACTACCTCCATTCTGCTATTATAAAAGTAAAGCATAGTTATGCGCATGAGCACCGTCATGAACGCGACATTGCGCAAAAAGAAGTATATACTTTCTTATAAACTAACTATACAACATTATTCAATAAAGGAGGCAATATTATGCCATACGTAACAGTGAAAATGCTTGAAGGTCGTACAGAAGAACAAAAACGTGCACTCGTAAAAGAAGTAACAGAAGCCGTTTCTCGTACAGTGAATGCGCCACCAGAAAATGTAACAGTCTTCATCGAAGAAATGTCTAAAAACCATTACGGTGTTGCAGGCGTACGCTTCAGCGATAAATAAAGGTCAGAACGGGTAGAGCCCATAAAGCTCTACCCATTTTTAACGTATGTAGCCTTCTAGTGCTTTGCAACGTTTAGAAGGCTGTCATTGCCTTGTTACGGCGTTTTTTCGGTTCTAGCTACGGAATAGCCTGCTACCGGCGGAACTAATCTGTTGTACCGGCAACTCGTAATTTCAATACTAGGATGTGATCTATGAAATGAATAAATTTAAACTGCCACTACTCATTTGTATGCTCATCGTTGGCCTCTTACTTATTTTTATCAACCCCATTCAACATGCAATTATCGCCCATTTGAGTAAACAATTAAATACAGCTGATTACAGTGCCGAGGAGATTGCAAAAAACAAAGATGCAGATGCCGATTTTGAATTTGAAGCCGTGCAATCCCTTTCCATTGCGGAAGTTTTAAAAGCTCAGACAACTGCCAGTAAAATGCCTGTCATCGGTAGTATCGCAATCCCTAGTGTGGATATGAAACTTCCTATCGTCAAAGGAGTTGGTAACGCCTCTCTTGCTGTTGGAGCAGGCACGATGAAGCCTAATCAAAAACTTGGACAAGGAAACTACGCATTAGCAGGTCATTATTTTGAGGAAAAAGATATTTTATTTGGCCCCTTATACAAAGCAAGCATAGGAGATACGATTTATTTAACGGATTTAACGAATATTTATGAGTACAAGATAACACTCAAAGAGATCATCGCTGCAACGGATGTTTATGTTATTGATGATATCCCTGATAAAACTCTTTTAACCCTCGTTACATGCGCTGAGGAGGGTACGAAACGACTTGCCGTTCAAGCAGAATTTGTCGAGCAATATCCATTCGATAAAGCACCTGCAAAACTATCAGAAACCTTCTAACATAAGAAAAACCCCAAGATTTTTACGATCTTGGGGTTTTCTTATTGAAAATTATTTCGCTTCTGTATTGCGACGACGCAATAAGAATACTGCACCTAGAACGAGCGCTACACCAATTAGTGTAAGAGCGGTTTGGTTTGCTCCATTTGTTTGCGGCAGTTTGCCTTGCGCGTTTAACTGCGCTTCCATTTCTTTGGCATCTGCTTTGATTTTGTCAATATCAAGGTATTGTGCTACTTCTGCCTGTTCCTCTTTAGATAGATTGTCGTATTTATTGAGGAAATCCTTATATGCATCTAAAGTGTCTTTATCTACTGTAGAAGGATTATATGGCTTTAACTCTTTCCCTTGGTCAATGACTTCTTGAACAGATGGTTTTCCAGGGTTTGCTGGATCTTTTGGATCTGTTTGGTTACCTGAATCACCTGGATTTGTTGGATGAACTGGCTTCTCTGGTGTTGGTTTTGTTGGTTTTTCTGGATCAACCGGCTTCTCTGGTTCTGGAGTCGGTTTTTCTGGTTTTTCTGGTTTTTCTGGTTTACCTGGATCAACTGGTTTTTCCGGGTCTGGATCTGGGTCAACCGGTTTTTCTGGTTTTTCTGGTTTTCCTGGATCAACTGGTTTTTCTGGATCTGGATCTGGGTTAGGCGTCCAACCACCGCCGCCTCCACCGCCACCTGTTGATGTAGGTTGTACTTTTGCAGAGCATGTATCTGTTACTGTAAATGAGCCAATTAAACTATTTCCCTCATATACATTGTACGTACCTTGTTTAATAGCTTTTTCTGGTAATATAACCGTTCCTACCATACTAGTTGTGAGAACTTCAATGTCGTCTGCACCTTTAACGATATTACCTTTAGCATCTTTTATTGTTATCTTTGCATTCGCATTAGGCGTTCCAAGTATAGTTAGCACTGTTAATGTAAATGCGAGACAAGCAGGTGCTGCTGATACTTCTGCTTCACACTTAACTGAATATTTAACCTCTATATGACCAATGAATAGATCACCTTCATAAACAGAATAGTCACCTGAAGGAATTACTTTAGTCTCAATAGTAATTTGACCTAATTCATTTGTCGTTTTGTCTGTAGCAATAATTGCTCCTGTTATATCTTTGATTGTGATATTGCTAACATTAGGGCGTGGATTTCCATTTTCATCCTTCACCGTTAATGTGAATAGCGGACATGAAGGTGCTGGTTGAACAGTTGCTTCACAGTCTGTTGTTACTGTAAACCCATCTATTTTTTCACCTTCATCATCATAAACCACATATCTTCCTGGTTCTAGTTTAGGAATTGTTACTTTCCCTTCACTATTAGTTAACTTTTCAACTTCAATAGTTTTATTTGTATCAACATTTTCAAGTGAAACTTTTACACCTTCACGAGGCTTACCATCTACATCATTTACAGTTAATGTAAATTCAGGGCATGTAGGTACTTGTTGTACTTCAGTTTCACAGCCTTCTTTATAACTAATCTTCACTTCTTTAAGGAATTGTTTTCCTTCGTAAAGATAATACTCTCCTGCAGATGGAATTGGTTCTATTTTAATTTTTCCATTGTCATCAGTTTTTGCTGTTATTTCTTTGCCGTCTTTATCCTTTAATGTAACTGTTACATGTGGACGTGGTTTACCATTTTCGTCTTTTAGTGTGATTGTAAATAGTGGACACGAATTTGTAGGCTGTAATATAGCCCCACATTCCTCATCGTTACTATCTTTACCGTACTTCACAGTTACTTTTCCTTGTCCTACTGGTTTGCCATTACTATCTACTACTGTGTATTCACCAGCTTGGATTTTGTTCGGGATAACTACTTTTCCATCCTCGTTTGTTGTTTCACTGAACTTCTCGAAACCATTGCTATCGATCAACGTAATAGCTTGTTTAGAAATCGGATCCCCATCAATATCTTTCACAGTTATTGTGAAAATTTGACATGCTGAGGATAAATCTACATCTTCGATATTATCAATAATATATGGTTTTCCATCAACTTTCATGTCGAACTCTTTATTCATTGTGATATTAATAGAGGAAATTTCAACATAGCCTTCTGGAGTAATTTCTCTCAACGTATATTTACCGTAACGAACTTGTTTAAAGGTAATTATTCCACCATCTTCAGTTATGCCTTCATCAAGCTTAATTGTATTATCTTTATTCCAAAGCTCGAATTTAACGTCGTCAAATTCTTTACGCTCTCCTGTTAAAGGATTCACGCTGAATTTATTTAATTGCAGAGTACCTTTTGTTGCGGATGCGTTAGTATCTGACGAGCTATATTCAAACTTTGCACTTTCTTCGTCTTTATTACTTGTACCTTCTTCTGATGCTCCATCATAATTGATTGATGCATCATTTGAGACTGTTTCACCTTTGTTACCATCACCCATGAAGAATGTAGAGTACTTAATGATATAGCCTTTTCTATCTAATTTACCTAAGTCAAGACTGAAGCTTCCATCATCGTTTAGCTTAATTTCACTTGGTTTAATTGAAACTTCTTCACTAGTTGTTACGAGTCTTCCATCAGCACCCAACTTAATTTCTTGCTTAGTAAAAGTATCCATCAATAATTTTTGATTGCTAGATGGCTTATCTTTTAAAGTAATATTTCCCAACTTCGAATTTGAAGCATTGACAGTTACTGTCCAATTGATAATATCCTGTTCAGGTTTAGTTTCTGCTGATTTTGCAATTAATTCATTTGCTTTTTCAGTAATTTGAGCTGTAGCAGAATATTCATAGCTTCCGTCTTCAGTTGTTGTTAATGTTGCAATATTCGTATATTCTCTTTTATTTTTTGAATTTTGACCATAAACATCATCCGAATCCTTTGATTTGTATTCTATTAAATACGCTTCATAGTTTTCAGTTTCGTCGTCAAGATCATTAAATTTGATCGTAAAACCTCTTACTTTTCCATCATCGGTAGAGATTGTATCTACGATATCCCACTTTTTAGAACTTAACGAACCATCCTTTTCTCCCTCTTCAGTCGTAAGCTTTAATTTTGAAATCGTAATTTGATCTTTTAATGTTTGACCTTCTGGAACAGGAATATAATGTCCTTCGCCAAGTTTATCTGTAACAGTAGCATTATTAATATCTTTATTATTGATATTGATACCAATACTCCAAGAAAACTCTTGTGCACTATTATCTACAGAAACTTTTTTATAACCATTGTTATGCGTCGGTGATTGTTGATCTGGCTTGTACTCAGCGTCTCTCGATTCTTCATACACATTATCTTTATCGTCTTTCCAAGTTGCATTTGCCTTATTATGATATGCTATTGCAACTCCACCATTTGCTTCAACTTCGTATTTAGTTTTATATTGAATTGTTACTGGTTTATGAATTTCTTTTAAGAACTTCATCTCAAATCCTTCATTACCTTTAGAATTTGTGATGATATAGTCTTTAGCATCTACACCAGTAACTTTGTAAAATTCCTCACTATTTTCTTTATCCCATGGTGTTAATGTATGTTTTAAAGTCTTGCCATCTTTATTTATTGTTGTAAATTCATCTGTAATTTTAAAGTCTTTTAAAGGCTTTTCAGGATTAATTGTTAATGTCCATGTAATTGTTTTATTTACATAGTCAACTGTTCCTAAGCTACCTCCCGATTTAGTAAATATCGCAGGTTCTAATTCTACCCAAGCTTCACCTTTTTCTTCTGTATCCTCTCTCGTTACCGTGTTAGTAATTACACCTTGATTCTTATCCGTTACAAATGAATCTTCAAGTACTGTGTGGTATACAATTTTAAAAGCTGATGTAACCTTGCCATCAGTAATATTTGACTCTTTATTGAAGTCTAACGTAAATCCATATTCGTCTTTAGTAATAAAAGCATAATCATCTCCTTCTTTAAGAGGAGTTTTTTCTTTTTCATTTTTACCATCAGCAGATAATGTTACCTTATATACTTCAAAAGTTTTGTAGTCAATTTTATGCTTTCCAGTCTTATTAGAGCTTGTTGTCATCGAATCAGTTAGTCGAGCTTTACTAGGATCAATTTTTTGACCTAACCAATTATACTTAATAGTCCATGTAGATTCGTATTTATCTCCACTTCGGGATTTCTCTAAACTTGGACCATACTTTACTGTCGCAGAACCATTTACTGAAGTATCCTTGCTACCTTTTGATTTTAGTGTAGCTGTATTTACATAATGCATATCCGATTTTGTTGGTTCAGCAGTTACTTGAGTTTCATAAGTAACCTTATAGGCATAATAACCATCATCTAACTTGATTGGGAATTTGTCTGCAACACTAGACACTGGTGTTCCAGGTTTATTTGGATTAAATCCATTCAAACCTACTTTGTATCGTTCTACAGTAATGTTCCCTACCAATTCATGACCTTCACCAATTACGTCTTCTAAAGTTGCGTCACTTAAATGTTTACCAGCTGTATTAACCCAAATTGTCCACGGAATCGTTACTGTACCATTCGCATCACGCGAAATAGTTCCGGCACTTTTTGTTAATACGTCACCACTACCTGTTGGATCAAATGTAAATTTTATCTCAACATTTTCAGATCCCCCAGTTGGAATAATCATTTCCTGCTCTAAGTCTTCTTCATTAGCAAAATTACCGAACTTTGCTTCGAATTTAAAAGACATCTTACCATCGATATCTTTTTCAAGATCGCTATCCAGAGTCACCGTTACTGTTTTAGTACTTGGATCATATTTTGAAGAATAGGCTACCCAGCCATCAGTGTCCTCTAAAGTTCTTGTTTGATTGAATGATCCTCGTGTATATTCTTCAATCATATTTTGAGGTAACTGGAAGGTAAATGTAGAGCCTTTCCCGTAATTTCCCCCTGGCGTTACATCAAATGTATAATTCAGATAAACCTTATCACCTTTTTTAGGATTAGGACCTGAATATCCTTCTATATCAGTAGAATTTTGAATAAGGGCACCATTTGGGTTATAAAGTTGTAAACCACCGAATGACATTTTTATGTCTTCTTGCATACTGGATGGGTCAAAGACTTCTGATTCTTCTTCCTGAATTTCTTCGGATGATTCAGGTAAAATCTCCTCTTCATCTACAATTATTTCAGACGGATTTTCTTCACCTTTTCCAGATGGTCGTAGATCACTATTTTCTTTAGCAGTTTCTTTAGAATTAGGTAAATTCGTACCTTCTAATTGCCCAAGTGAACTATTATCCTTTGGTACTTCATTATCTTTTAGTATTTCAGCGCCATCATCATCACCTGTAACTGATTCTGTTTCTGCATCTTGTTTTGCATCTGCATTTCCATCATCATTTGAATTTGAATCCTCACTGTCATCACCATTAGCTACTCTACCTAATTCATCGATAGAACCTTCATCAATCGCATACACCGAAATCGGCGATAGGACTGTTTGGAAAACGAGTAGCATTAAGATTATTGCTATGTTTAGTTTTTTAAATTTTTGCATGTTTCTCTCCTTTTCTAAGTTCAGAGAGCTACCTGTTAGCGTTTGCTGACGACGTTACACCCTTTTGGTATGTTGTAAAGGTATGCCACAAACAATAGGTTGGTCCCTCTTTCCTTCTATTCAATGGTCGTCTATATGAATACACTCAAATAAGTACTCTCGAATAGGCACTCACGATTACTTATGTATGTGCGATGTACAATTAGAATATATCCATAGTACTTTGGTGACACCTTTAATAATAGGTCTCACCACCATTAGGGTTTAAGCCTCATTATAAAAGAGTACACTAAACAAATTCTAAACAATCCCGGACTTTCTAATTATAAAATTCTAAAAATTTCTATATAGTTTCCACTTTTTTCATCTTTATACAACGACAAAAAAACAGCGAAAATAACTCAAATAGAGTACTTTCGCTGTTTTTCACTATTGGTATGTTGGAATACTATTTATTCCACTTTATTTAATATACACATTTTTATACATAAAAATTTTTTATTAATTTTTTCCCTGTGCTTGAATCAAGGCTAATATTTGTTTCTTCACAGCAGTATGAGTACTGTTGTCCTCTAGGAAATCTAGTGGGAAATATACTTTATGATCTCGCTTCATGCGGCCGGAAATAGAATCAACAATAATAGATTCACGTGAAAGCTCTCGTAGCTCTCCATTTTTCATTTCTAAGAAAATAGGAACACGGACTTCTTCTTCTCCTGGTCGATAAAAGTCATAAGGTAAATCTGCTGTCGTATCGTGGACAAGATAATATTCTGGATTTAAATCAGCTTGCTTGAAGAGCTCTTGTAGTTTTTGATATTTATCTAGCTCTACACCTGGATCTAAATCGATGTACTGAAATAGCTTTCGATTGACAAAGCGGCGGCTTAAGTCACTTAATATAGCATCTTCTTCTTGCATCCAAAGTTGAAAATATGTAAAAAGAATACTCTCATCTAATGCAAGATAATCCTCAAGCGTAATGGAGTTGCGGAAAAATGCTAAAAAGTGTGTAGGCTCGTGCTTAAATTTATAGCCCGCCAAGCTTAGTTGCTTAGCTCGTTTTAAAATATTATTTAATACAACCTCTGCACTGCGAGATACTGGGTGGAAATAAATTTGTAAGTACATTTGGTAGCGGCTCATTATATAATCCTCTACCGCATGCATCCCCGTCGCCTTGATAACGACCTGATTTTTTCGTGGACGCATTACTCTTAAAATACGCTCCATATCAAAATGACCATAGCTTACACCAGTGAAATAAGCATCGCGCTGTAGGTAATCCATACGATCAGCGTCGATTTGACTTGATATTAAACTAACGACCTGCTTATTCGGATATGTTTTTTCAATGACCTGTGATACTTTCTCTGGGAAATCAGCCGATACTTTTTTTAATACGGCATTCACTTCTGTATCACCGAGCAAAATTTGTCTTGTATAAAATTCATGATCGAGCTCAAAAACATTTTCAAAGGCATGTGAAAATGGCCCATGCCCTAAATCGTGTAATAGGGCTGCACAAAGCACAAGCAGGCGTTCATCTTCATCCCATTCCGGACGACCTGCAAATATATCATCTACTATGCGGCGTACAATTTCGTAAACGCCAAGTGAGTGACTAAAGCGGCTATGCTCTGCTCCATGGAATACTAAAAATGTTGTACCGAGCTGGCGAATTCGACGTAGTCGCTGAAATTCTTTCGTGCCAACTAGATCCCAAATTACTTGATCCCGTACATGCACATAGCGATGCACTGGATCCTTGAATACTTTTTCCTCTTGTAATTTAGCTTTTGCATAATGTGTCAATTGTACAGCACCCCCGTTTCCTATTTGTTCTATTATATGCGATAAATACAGGACTAGCATACATATTACCTTTTAATTATAGAGACTATCAACCTAACTCACTGTATTCTCGACTTATTTTAGGTTTCTATTGACCTAATTTCCAAGTGATGAGGCGATTTGAACGTGAACCTTCCGTCGCTTCGACGGTTCTTTCCGTCTCTTTGGCTCTTCTTTCCGTCACTTCGATAGTTCTTTCCGTCGGTTCGCCTCTTCTATCCGTCGCCTGCATGGCTTTCCGTCGCCCTGGCTCTTCTTTCCGTCACTTCGATAGTTCTTTCCGTCGCTTCGTCGATTCTTTCCGTCGTTCTAACTCTTCTTTCCGTCGATATTAAAAATCCATACAAAAAAAACAAAAACTATCTCCAACTAGACTAGTGAAGATAGCGTTTTGTTTATTTATTTCTTTAACTTTGCTAAAACCTTTTCCATTAGTTCTTCTTCCGTTAATGCAGCAACAGGACGGCTATTTACAAAGGTAAATGTTTTTTTACGTCCTGGGCCGCAATAGGAATGACAGCCAATTTCGATGGTTGCATCAGGATCGATTTCCTTTAATTTTGGAATTAACGTTTTTAAGTTAACGGCCTGACATTCATCGCAAACTTTAAATTCGTTTGCCATTTTGTCAACAACCCTTTCTATATAGTATTTTTTTAATCAAAAAATCAAAAATTCGTCTCTATTGAACGTATGACTTTCACATAGTTAAGTATGTAGCATACGTACAAACCTACATCGGGTATTGTATCGCATTTTTCCCCTTGTATTCAAGCATAATAATTCCTTCCACATAGATGAATAAAAGGTTAAAAGATTGGTCATGCTAGTTGTAAATAAAAAGTTCCAAATAAAGGTGGGAGGATTTTAATATGAGTAAAGTCAGACAAGATGCTTGGTTAGAAGAAAATGATGAATTATTAGCAGAGGCGGTTATTCGTCATGTGACGGAAGGTAGTACACAGTTAAATGCCTTTGAAGAAGCTGGTGATGCTTTAAATCGTACTGCTGCTGCATGTGGTTTTCGTTGGAATGCTGTTGTTCGCAAAGAATACGAGGAACAATTATCAGAAGCCAAAAAAGAAAGAAAAGAAAGAATGCGAGTGTTAGGAGCTCCAGCAAGACGCCGTGCTTCTAGTATGTTTACAGTCAATAGTAGCGCCGCAGAGGGTAAATCAATTCCTCTATCTGCATTAAATCTTGATATTGTCATAGCCTATTTACTACGTTTACAACACTCTGGTGAAATAGGTAATGAGTCTACAAAATGGAGACAACTAGTACACGTAACATCTGAGAAAAATAAAAAACTAGAGAAAACCATTACACAGCTAGAAGAAGAAAATAGAGCTATTCGAAAAGATTACGAACAATTTGTACAAATTATGAACCGTGCTAGACGACTAGTAACACTAGATGAAGAGGATGAACGAATTGCACCTGTTTTCAAAATGGAGAAAAACGGAAATCTTGTTGTAAGTAGCCCTTTTCAAGAAAATGGCGATGCGCTTAATTAGCAGCATCGCTTTTTTTCTTTGAAACGATCTATCTCGCGTGGTACCCCTCACTGATTATGCTTCACTTCGGTTCAAGCATTTTCGTATTCCGTTCTAAAATACGTTGTAAATAAAACGCATATAGCGTTATTTCTTCATCATGAAAAGATTCAACTCGAATTTCTTCTGCCATATTGTGAAGAAGTTGCTGTAAACGAATAATTACAGCTTCCACTGTTAATGATGCGTCTATAAGTTCAGATAATGACGCCATCACATCAGGGACAATAGTAGGATACGTAAATTTTGTTTCCTCACCTTTTAGACTTACCGCATAAAAGTCACGAATGAGTGCTGCTCGTTCTGAGCCGCTTCCTTCAATACATAAATAAATTTGCACTGCTACCCCTTGACGTAAGCGTCTCTGAGAAATACCAGCAAATTTCTTTCCTTTAATACTTAAATCATAGGAACCCGGACAATAGGAGCCTACAATTTCGTAGGCTTCAATTTGATCTGCTACTTCAGGGAACAAGCTTTTTACTAAAGCTACCATTACATCATAACCATCATTAATACTAAGCGCTTCCGTTTGTTCAGATAATACAATTGAAACATTCAGTACACCTTCATCAAGCACAACTGCTAATCCGCCTGAATTGCGTACAATAGGATGATAGCCATGTGCTTTGAGCAAGTCCATACCGTGCTGCACATATGGTAAACGGTGATCCTGAATACCGAGCACGACAGATGCATCATGTACCGATACGAAAAACATATACATTTCTTAAAAAATGTAGACATCTCTACTGTGACACAACTTATATCTTATGACTTTCGTTTTGTGTCTTCCTTATTCTCCGAGTCTGGTTTCGCCGAAGCTACTGCCATTTAGTATGACTCTCCAAAGGCTTAAATTCCGCAGTATCGTTGCGTACACATCTAAGGATTAGTTTCAGTTAAATTCCTTAGATTGAATAATTTGCTAAGTTAATCATTGCGTTCAAATCTCTATCCAGCTTTAATCCGCAAGAGCAGATAAATAATCTGTCTTTCAGTCTCAAATAGGATTTGATTTGTCCACAAGAAGAACAAGTTTTTGATGATGGAAACCATCTGTCGGCTTCAACAAATTCAATTCCATACTTTTCTTTTCACATTTATATTGAATTTGTCGTTTAAATTCATAGCCCGGCTACCGCCTTCGCCAGATGTTTATTTTTCATCAACCCTTTTACATTTAAATGTTCCATTACAATACGAGATGGCTTGGTTTTCACAATCTCATTAGAACACTGATGTAAATGGTTTGTTCGGATGTCGTTAAGTCGCTTATAAAAATTACGAATTACAGCGTTTAGCAAATTTTCCAATGGACATTCATTCCATGTGCACTACCTCTCTTTCGCTATGATAAAATCACTTTACCCTATTTAGAGAGGTTGTTAACATTTTTAAAATTTGTATCTATTTTTCTTGTTCACACGAAGGCGCAACCCTTCATGCAGTCTTTCTCTCACAAGTAGACCTCTTATGCTTTCACATAAGCGCAGACTATATCTTCATCTTATCTTCTGATAAGAGCCACATTTTTCTTCCGCCATTCGCTTGCGGTTTTACTCTCCCTCAAGGAGATAGTCGTTGAACGTCTTCCTTGTCTCATGAGAGATTTAGGAGTTCGCTGCTAAACATCCATTGCCAAAGCACTTAGCGCTACCGTTTTCCGTTGTCACGATGATCCTTTACGGACACTGAGTAATTTTTTTCAGCTTATGCCATCCTTGTTGTTTTTTCTGCTTTCGCACCGTTACGTCTGCCGTTTCCAGCTCCGCTTTGGTCACAAGGCTTTAGGAGTTAAAAGCAATTAACGTGGAGTTCGCACCAATCGCTTGATACGAAGGGTATTCTGTTATAAATCTATGCTTCTATACAGATTTGTATAGTTTTGTCTAAATTTATCGTAACAGTTTAGTTACCCATGTACGAATAGTTGGCGGAGAGGCTAATTGCCCAACTAGCTGACATAAAGTATCGTCTGTTGCAAAGGATTCAAGCGGCGATCTTTGCTTCGCGCTAATGGATTGATCGTAAAAACGCCAAATCGGCTGTTGTAAAATACTTTTCATGATTGGAGCTCCTCTTTTTACATCTCTTCTCTTTAGAATACATTATCTATGGAAGGTGTCAAATTCGTGAAATGCTATCATGAACTTAGGGAATTTGTACAAACTATGATAAACTAAAATTTGAATGGTATTCACTTATAAAGGAGTGTTTTTAATAATGAATGAAGCAGCAATTACTTTAGATGGTTGGTACGCTTTACATGATTTTCGCTCAATCGACTGGGCTTCATGGAAACTAGTTTCTGCTGAGGAACGCCAAGCAGCAGTAGAAGAATTCATTGCCTATTTAGAAAAATTAAACGAAGCTGATATCGCTAAAACAGGTGCCCATGCATTTTACGCAATCGTTGGTCAAAAAGCTGACTTTATGATTATGACTTTACGTGAAACAATGGAGGAGCTACAAGAGCTTGAAGCTGAATTCAATAAATTAGCGATTGCTGATTTTACAATTCCTACATATTCATATGTATCTGTTGTAGAGCTTTCTAACTATTTAGCAGGTGATTCAGACGAAGACCCTTACCAAAATCCACATGTGCGTGCTCGTCTATATCCTGAACTTCCTCGTGCTAAGCATGTATGCTTCTATCCAATGGATAAGCGTCGTCAAGGCAACGATAATTGGTACATGCTTCCAATGGATGAACGCAAATCTCTAATGCGTTCTCATGGTATGATTGGTCGTGGCTACGCTGGTAAAGTTAAACAAATTATTACTGGTTCTGTTGGCTTCGACGATCACGAATGGGGCGTAACACTATTCGCAGATGACGTACTACAATTCAAAAAATTAGTATATGAAATGCGGTTTGATGAAGTTTCAGCTCGCTACGGTGAGTTCGGTGCATTCTTCGTTGGTAACCTTCTTGATCAAGAAAAACTTGTGACATTCTTAACTGTCTAATTTAAATTCCTGTAAATATAAAAACGCGAGTCCATACAATCGGACTCGCATTTTTTAGTATTCGTTTTCTTCGCTGTTCTCTGTTTCCAATATTAAAATAATTGTATGAATAAAAAAACCAGCTAGAATCATCAAGAAAACTAAATACCAATTATAAGGTTGGTGATAGTATTCTGCTATTCCAACGGCGATGAATGCACTTATGATAATTGCTACAAACGTACCAAAAATATGCATTATAACACTCCTTCATGCAAGCAAAAAAATAATTTCCAACTTTAGTATGTCACCGTTTATTTTTAATATACTTGCAAAACATCAGATTCCACCTACTCAATCAAAAAATAAGAAAGTGTCACCCATTACGATGACACTTTCTTATTTTCATATGGCTGCACTGTACCTTAAGACCTTTCATCCTTAACCTTCAAAATTAAGATAATCGTATTAATGAAAAATCCTACTACGATTATTAATATAAAGAGATACCAATGGAGTGGCTGTCCGTAAAAACTCCCTACTAAAAATGCCAGCACAGCACTCAACAAAATACCTACCCAAACACCAATCTCCATACCTTGTCACCTCACATGTATTCAATACACATGCAATTCCCTATCTCACGTTCCGATTATATTTTCTATTCTCTCTTTACCCATTTTATAAAAATTAGGCGTATCACCAAAGTTGGGGCTGAAATTTGTTAAAACGCATGCCATTTAATTGAGCGGAATCTAGGAGATATCTTGGGGATTAGCGTCACAGATAATATCTGGAGCGAACGTAGTAGATGATGGCTAAAGTTACACGGCCTATGCGAATCAACCCCACGTTATGGTCATGAATCAAATTTTTTTAAACCTGGCCCTCTTTTACAAACGACTCGTCATTACTAATATATGCTTAGCAATTTTAAATTGTGAATTTCTTTCATCGAAATTGAACATGTCTACAATACCATCATGCATATACTGTCTGCGAGGAGGAGTAAAAATCGCTGTTATAAAGACGAATGATGCACAAACAGCCATGCTAGCAAGGCTTATGCGCGCCGAGGCAGAAGGTGAAGGGAACTTAGGTAAGCTGATGGTCGGCAATGTTGGCGTCAATCGTGTACGAGCAGATTGTTTAGATTTTACGGATGTTCGTACAATTGAACAAATAGTTTATCAGCGTCCTGGGGGCTTTGAAGCGACAGTAAAAGGCTATTTTTATCAACGAGCACGTGATCAAGACCTCCGATTAGCAAGGAGAGTTATTCAAGGCGAAGATTCCATCCGGCGACTCGTTCATTATGGTTTTTCAGACCTGAGGGAGATTGTCCAGCACAATGGTATGGTCAGTGGAACACGGGAAGATTCAAAGCACATTGCTTCTTCTCGCCAACCGAAGAAGATTGTTCTCAAATCTAAAAGAAAGAAGGTTGATAACTTATGATGCCTTATTATTGGACACCGACAACGCAACAACAAATGCCTCCACAGGTAATGCCTCCACAGACGACTGGAGCACGACCACCTGGACGGGAGCAATCGTATATTGAAAATATTTTTCGTTTGAATCGCGGAAAGCCTGGTACTTTCCATTTTTCCTTCGAGCATGCGGTTGAGCCAGGAAAAAACACGAAAATAGTGCGAGGCGTTGTAGAAGCTGCTGGCCGAGACCATGTTATTTTACGTGAACTCAAATCAAATCATCGTTTCCTATTCCCAATGATTTACTTTGATTTTGCTGAATATGATGAAGAAATGGCTTATTTTAACCAAAATCCATAATTGAAATGAGC
Organism: Lysinibacillus sp. NPDC056232; assembly: GCF_042267565.1. Classification (NCBI taxonomy): domain Bacteria; kingdom Bacillati; phylum Bacillota; class Bacilli; order Caryophanales; family Bacillaceae; genus Lysinibacillus; species Lysinibacillus sp. NPDC056232. The sequence goes on from NZ_JBHJTF010000022.1 coordinate 35,810, forward strand.
TATTCATAAGTTCGTATTTTTTTCTAAATTCCACTCCTCAATAGCAAGGAGGATCAGAGCAAAAGGGTACTCCTTCGCTACGTTTTGCTCATACTTCGTTGCAATACAAGTTTCGTTTTGGCTCCCAATTGGGTCTCATTTTTTTGATTGTCCGCAAATGTCCTTCGTATAAAATGAGTAATATACGTGGATATTTACTGTTGGATCAAAAATTGGCATGGTAGGATACCTCCTAGCATGCCAATTTTTATTGAAAGCCCTAAGAGAGCTTATTATTGATTTTCCTGTAAAAATTGCAATGTTGCTTTCCCTAAAGTTTTAGCAGCAATCAACATTGCACGCTCATCAAAATCAAAGCGTGCATGATGATGAGGATATGCTACTTCCCACTCTGGCTTTTTAGCACCCGTGAAGAAAAATGTACCTGGTACATTCTCTAAATAATACGCAAAATCCTCACCAATCATAAATGGTGGGCACGTTATAATATTTTCTACTCCTGGTATATCAGCTGCCAGTTGTGCAATAAATTCTGTTTCTTTCACGTGGTTGTAAACAGGTGGATAGCCCCTTGTATAACGATACTCATAGCTTGCACCAAAGGCCAAACAAGTGGCATTTAAAACGGCTTCAAGCTCTTGCTCCATTTGTTTGCGTACCGACTCCTCAAAAGTTCGGACTGTTCCAGCTAACACTACTCGTTCTGCAATAACATTAAATGGATTAATGGCCTCAAAATGACCAATTGTTAAAACAGCTGATTTTAATGGATCAATGCGGCGAGATATAACCTGCTGCGCATTGACTACAAACTGCGACGCAAGTGTAACAGCATCAATAGAATGATGCGGCTCCGCACCGTGACCACCTTTACCTTGAATCGTAATTTCCACCTTATCCGCGGCAGCCATAATTGCCCCATCTCTCACCAATATATCGCCCAATGGTGTAGGGGCCCATAAATGTGTACCGAAAATAACATCTACCCCGTCTAGACAGCCATCTTCAATCATAGGTTTTGCTCCACCTGGCGCCATTTCTTCTGCATGCTGATGAATAAAAACTACATTACCTGCAATGTCATCCTTCATTGCATGCAAAGCTTTAGCAAGCCCTAGTAATGTTGCAGTATGACCATCATGTCCACATGCATGCATTTTACCATCTACTTTTGACTTATAAGGAATGTCATTTTCCTCCTGAATGGCTAGTGCATCAAAATCAGCACGTAATGCCACTGTTTTACCCGGCTTCCCTCCACGTAAAGTTGCAACAACACCACGTTCGCCTACATGCTCACGAACCTCATGTCCTAACGCTCGATGAAAAGCAGCTACATACGCTGGTGTTTCCACTTCCTCAAAGGATAATTCCGGATATTCATGTAGATGACGACGAATCGCTACCATTTCATCATAGTTATGATCTAGTAAAGTAAAAAGCTTCTCCATATTACAAAACCCCACTTCCCATTTGTCGAACTTATTTGATAACTATAGTGTACTATAAATCCTTACAAAAACAATAGGAATTAAAACTACCATTCTATAGAAATTATATCGTTGATTAGGAAAAAATAGGTTTATTATTGAGCGATAAAAAGAGTTTTTTATTGCTATTTTGCTAATATATTCTCATTCAACTGATTGTAGCGTAGGGCTACTCGAGTGCTCCCGTCGCAGAGCAAAGCTTCCCGCAGGAAAGCGAGTAGCCCGCAGCGGAAATCAGCGCCTTCTAATAAATCAAGGTGGATAAAAATGGCTAATCCACATACATGTTTGTAATAAACAAAAACTCCCTCACACATAGTGCAAAGGAGTAACTTTGTAGGAATATCTATATTCAACTGAATTTTATCGAGCATGTTTAAGCGCAGCTACTATAATTAAAACCCAGCCAGCTAAAAATAGAACACCACCAATTGGTGTAATGGCACCTAGAACTTTAACGCCGCTGATTGCCAGTACATATAAGCTTCCTGAAAAGAAGACAATACCTAGGTTGAAAAAGATTCCAGCCAAATTTAACTGCTTGACCTCACCTAGTAGTTTGGAGCTCATCAATATACCAATAATAAGGATAGCCGTAGCTTGAAACATCTGGTACTGCACAGCTGTTTCCCAAATCCCGCGACTATAATCGTCTAGAACTTCTTTTAAAGCATGTGCACCGAATGCACCAAGTGCCACTGCTAAAAAGCCGTGAAGTGCACCTGTCACGATAAATTTTTTCATATCATTTACCCTACCTTTAATCATGATTAAAAGTCAAAAATTGAATCACCATTTGATCCATCTTCTTCTTCAATTTTTGCTGTATATAAACTTGTTTGCTTTGGCTCTGATACTAGCATTTGTGGCAGATGTTTTGACTGCGCTTTAGAAATTCCGTCAGATGCGTCTAATACCACATCGCATAATGCTCGGATTGCTGTTAAGGCTTCACGAATTTGTTGTTCGTTTCCAGCATTTTTGACACCAGATAATTGTTTTTCTAGTTGTTGAATAACGGCTTGATAAGGAATCATTGCATTCTCCCACTTTCTGCTTTTGGCACAAACTTTAGACAGTCCGTGCTAGAGGATTGTTTAACGACAACGGATGGTATTTGCTTCGTTTTAAAGCCATATGCTACACAGGCCCGCGGCGTTTGTGGGTCCCATGTTACTTTGAAATATTGACATTTGAAACAATTTACCTTCATCGTTGTTCCTCACTTTCTTCTATTATAAACTGTAACATGAAATTATAAGTGTATCAATTTCGCCTTGGCGTAATTGCGTCCGGATTTTGAATTGTGCCAGCACAATTCAAAATCCGTGACATCCGCCGGAGGCTTATCTTCATTCAGGTAACCATCCTCAGAGGTAGGAGTCTATTATAGTTGATGCTTCACTTTTGCTACAAAACATTTGAATGAAGATATATGATTTGTGCCAATCTAAGCTAGAGACCAATCAATTGGTTGCTCTCCCCATTCCACTAACTGTGCATTGATCTTCGAATATGGTTTACTGCCAAAAAAACCTCGATAAGCACTAAGTGGACTTGGATGAGGTGCTTCTAAAATTAAATGTGGCGTTGAGTATTTACGAATTAATTGTTTTTTTCGTTGTGCTGGTTTACCCCAAAGCACAAAAATAATTGGTTTATCTCTTGATGCTAATTTATCGATGACAGCATCCGTAAATTGCTCCCATCCTTGTTCTTTATGGGAGTTCGCCTGACCTGCTCGAACAGTTAATACAGTGTTCAATAACATTACACCCTGCTGTGCCCATTTTGTTAATGTTCCGTTCTGAGGGCTTGGACAGCCAAGATCATCCTGTAATTCCTTTAGCATATTTCGTAGGCTTGGTGGATGTGGGATTCCCGGCATGACTGAAAAGCTTAATCCATGTGCTTGGTTTGGTCCATGATACGGATCCTGACCTAAAATTACGACCTTTACGTCATGATAAGCCGTCATATAAAATGCATTCATTATGTCATTTATCGGGGGATAAATTGTTTGTGCTGCATATTCATCTGCTACAAATTGACGTAGCTTTGTATAGTATGTTTTTTCTATTTCTTCTACAAGTATTTCTTGCCAATCATTCGGGAATGCTTGTTTCATCGTAATATAAGCCCCTTTCTCTTCTTACAACGGTACAAAAAAATAATGTTGAATTCAAGCATCAGAAAAAGAAGTTAAACTGACCTTGTGAAAATATATAATTCTGACTATTTTTATACACCCAGAATAAGACTATACTAGATGATAATTTTAAAATTCCATCTATAAAGGAGATCTTCCACATGGTTCTTAAAAAAACTTTAACGATTGCTGGTTCAGATACATCAGGCGGCGCAGGTATGCAAGCCGACCTTAAAACATTTCAAGAGCACGGCACATATGGCATGGTGGCATTAACAGTTGTCGTAACAATGGATCCAAACGGTTGGACTCATAACGTAACGCCATTACCGACAGAGCTTTTGCAAAAACAAATCGATACGGCTCTTTCAACAGGCATTGACGCTATAAAAACCGGTATGCTATCAACTGAAGAAATTATTCGTATCGCAGGTGATGCTATTGCAAAATCTGGTACGGCAAATGTTGTTATTGATCCTGTAATGGTATGTAAAGGAGAAGATGAAGTTTTGAACCCTGGTAACACAGATGCAATGATTCAACATCTTTTACCTTTAGCCGCAGTTACAACACCTAACCTGTTTGAGGCCGGGCAATTAGCCGGAACTGGCACACCAAGAACAATCGAGGAAATGAAAACAACAGCTCGTAAAATCCACGAACTTGGTGCCAAAGCTGTTGTGATTAAAGGTGGAAAAGCATTAGCTACTGAAAAAGCGACTGACTTATTCTTCGACGGTGAAAAATTCTACTTATTAGAATCTGAAAAAGTCGCTTCTACTTATAACCATGGGGCAGGCTGCACATTTGCTGCTTCAGTAACAGCAAACTTGGCAAACGGTCTTTCAGTAAAAGAGGCTGTAATCGAAGCAAAAGAATTCGTTTCAGCTGCAATCGCTCACGGTTGGGCATTAAATGACTATGTAGGACCAGTTATGCACGGTGCTAAATCTCGTTTCGGCACACCACAAGTAACAGTGACAGAAATTTAAAAACGAAAAGGGCATCTGTATAGTTATCAGATGCCTTTTGTAGTTCTCCATCATTTCGAGCAATCCCATGGATCGTTCATGGAAATGAATTGGGCCATTGCCTTACTTTCCTTTTTACGCTCTGCACGCGCTTTTGCTCGTACAGCTGCGGTTTCATGTAGCTTTGTCTCCTCTACTGTTTCCGGAATGACAGATGGCACTGGCGTTGGTTTATTATTTTCATCTAATGCAACAAAGGTTAATAATGCTGTTGCCGCTACCTTGCGTTCGCCCGTTTTCAAATTCTCAGAAATGACCTTTACAAAAACTTCCATTGAAGATGTCCCTGTCCACGTTACATAAGATTCGAAATAGACAGAATCGGTCGGGCGTATTGGATGCAGGAAGTCTACAGAATCCGTTGAGGCTGTGACACAATCTCTACGACTATGTTTAGCAGCGGAAATTGAAGCTACTAGATCGATGTCACTCATTAATCGACCGCCAAATAGTGTATTATGATTGTTAATATCATTCGGAAAAACGCGACTTGTACGCATAACTCTTGATTCTTTACAATATTTAAAGTCTTTATTCACATCTATCCCCCCTAAAAACAACTGTTTATTTCTACTATATTGCTCTATTTTTCCATAAAAATCAATTTTATTATTAGAAAATTAAGAATTTTCAATTTAACAAGAAGCGAGAGAATTATTACTTCTAATGTAAAAAGCTTAGGACAAGATACGCTACTACTTCATATGCCATATATTAGCTGTATATGGGAGGGAGAAAAATGAAAAGACGTAATCAACAAAACATAAATGATGATCCACCTAATCTAGGCGGTCAAGAAGCAGGTCTCCTAGGTGAAGACATAGGTATCCAAGGTGGAAATGTAACCTCTACCAAAGTAGAATTAATATCTTCAATGGTTTTGACAATAGGGTATTCATTAGCAACCCTCTCCACCATTTTAGCATTGCAGGAAGAAGAGGCACAGGAACAAACAAGAACATCCGATGCGCAAAATCAAAGTGTACAATTTAGACAAATGCATAAACATCTATCACATCTCAACAATCGTCTAGATTCCATTGAACGAAAACTCAACCGATATTAACAAATACATACCCCCAAAAACCGTTAATTATAAAAAGCCGCGATTCTCCGTCATAAAAGAGAATCGCGGCTTTTTTACTATACTATGATAATGATCTTTCCGTCTTCTTCCCTTATCACAGCCATACATAAAATGTTAAAGGAACGTCATCTATTGTACCAAGATAGAATTCGTTATTACCTAGTTTAAAATCCCCTTCAACACTATGCGCTTTTTAACCGTCAATTAAGGAAGAAATCATGGTCGCAGTATCTATTCGTTTGTGAAACCGCATACAATACAAAACGACACATTTTGTACAAAATTGCTTTCACACTCATTATATTGATATATTTCAATAATTTTTTCAAGAATATTGCTCGAAAAATCTTCATAGATTTAAAGATGCAATCAAATCTATTATGCCTCGGCATAATTGTTGCTGTCGCTTCGCTTTCGCACAGATAAACAATGCGTCCGGAATCGGTTTTGTGCTTAGGCCGACACGATGTCAGTCATTTCGGTAATGCCACAGGATGTGGCGTTTTTAGACTGAATCCCTCTATAATTACTTCTTAGTACTCTTCTGTTGTGAATACTCTAGAGTTCGTAATGAAATGCATATTTTCAACACTATCTAAAGAAAAACTTGCACCTCTGCCCTCAATCGCATGAATAATCAATTGCGTATGCTTAAAATATTCATATTGCGCTCTATGAATGTAAAAAGGAACGTCACCTATTGTACCAAGATAGATATCGTTTTCACCAATTTTAAAATCTCCTTCTACATAACACATCGGCGCTGAGCCATCACAGCAACCCCCAGATTGATAAAACATGATAGCGCCATGCTGACTCTTAATTAGCTCTATCAAATTTAAAGCCTCTTTTGTTGCAATCACTCGTTCTACCATGTTGTTATTCATCCTTTGGTATTAGAAAAATCCTTGTGCTTCTTTTTTGTAGCTCACTAAAAGACATTTAGTTTGTTGGTAGTGATCTAACATCATTGCGTGGTTTTCACGACCGATACCAGAAAGTTTGAATCCACCAAATGCAGCACCTGCTGGATATTGATGATAAGTGTTTGTCCACACACGACCAGCTTGAATAGCTCGACCTGCACGGTAAGCAATGTCACCAGAACGTGACCAAACACCAGCACCTAAACCATATTCTGTATCATTTGCAATTTCCATTGCTTCATCAAAATCTTTGAATGTAGTCACGCCAAGCACTGGGCCAAAGATTTCTTCTTGGAAGATTCGCATTTTATTATGACCTTTGAAAACTGTTGGTTTAATGTAGTTACCTCCTGCAAGGTCGCCTTCAAGAATATTTTCTTCTCCACCTATTAAGCACTCAGCACCTTCTTCTTTACCAAGTTTTAGGTAAGAAAGGATTTTTTGTTTTTGTTCATTAGAAGCTTGAGCACCCATCATGACTTCTGTATCTAATGGATTACCAATTTTAATAGCTTTTACGCGCTCTAATGCAAGTTCAATGAATTTATCGTAAATGGATTCTTGAACAAGTGCACGTGAAGGACAAGTACAAATTTCACCTGAGTTTAATGCGAACATCACAAAGCCCTCAATTGCTTTATTTAAATATTCATCATCTGAAGCCATTACGTCCTCAAAGAATACGTTTGGTGATTTACCACCTAGCTCTAACGTTACAGGAATAATATTTTCAGTTGCATATTGCATAATTTGGCGACCAACAGCTGTTGAACCTGTAAAAGCAATTTTTGCAATTCGTTTGTTCGTTGCAAGTGGTTTACCAACTTCAACACCAAAGCCGTTTACAATGTTAAGGACGCCTTTTGGTAGGATGTCTTGAATCGTTTCAATTAATACTAATAATGAAACTGGCGTTTGCTCAGCTGGTTTCATCACGATACAGTTACCTGCTGCAAGTGCAGGAGCAATTTTCCAAGCAGCCATTAAGATTGGGAAGTTCCAAGGAATGATTTGGCCAACTACACCTAGTGGCTCTTGGAAGTGATATGCAACAGTGTCGTTATCTAATTGTGTTGTACGCCCTTCTTGTGCACGGATGACACCTGCAAAATAACGGAAGTGATCAATTGCTAAAGGAATATCTGCGTTTAAAGTTTCGCGAACTGCTTTACCATTATCCCATGTTTCTGCAACAGCAATCATTTCTAAGTTTTCTTCAATACGATCTGCGATTTTATTTAAAATAGATGCACGCTCAGTTGCGCTTGTTTTACCCCATGCATCTTTTGCTGCGTGTGCTGCATCAAGAGCAAGCTCAATATCTTCAACTGTTGAACGAGCTGCTTTTGTGAAAACTTGACCTGTTACAGGTGTTTTATTTTCAAAGTATTGACCTTTTACTGGAGGAACCCATTCGCCACCGATAAAGTTATCATATTTTTCTTTGAAATTTACTACTGCTCCCGGAGTATTAGGATTTGCATAAATCATAGTATCAATCTCCCCATATTTTATTTATGAAACCGCATACAAATTATAACGACACAATTTATATTAATCTGTTTCATGTGTCCTATATTGATACATCAGAATAGTTTTTTCAAGTAATTAACCCTATATAAATAGTGAATAATAATTATTTTAAAATAAAGAAATTTCTGTATTTATCAACGGCGTTTTTTATTAGGTTGGCAACAAAAGCCTTTCAATTTCCCTTTGTCATCTTTTTTGACTATACTTAAAATAGAAATAATCGAGAGGAGTGTTAAGATGCAAGAAGTACAAGTAAAGACGTTACAGGAATTATTGAATTCTTTCGCCAACAAAGACGTTTATATCCATCTTGAGACGACGAACGGTTCTTATGCAGCACACTTTGATGAGAATTTTTTTAATGCAGGTGCTTTTATTCGTAATGCTAAAATCAACTATGAACTTGCTAAAGTGGTAGATGATTCACCCCATCGTGTTGGCTTGAAAATGGCACATGGCTGGGTTTATGCGCAAGGCATCACACATTTTGAATTAGATGATTTAGGCCGTTTATTAATGGCTGGACTAGACTACTCAGGAAAATTGGCGATTGCACTTGAAATTAGCGAAACGCCGTTTACTTACTAAGGGGGACGACTTTTTGAATTTACAACCGCAACGTCATATTTTAATTGTTTACCCTCACCCAGATGATGAGGCTTTTTCAGTTGCTGGAACAATTGCCTACTATACAAAGAAAATGAATACACCTGTTACATATGCCTGTTTAACTTTAGGCGAGATGGGGCGTAATTTAGGAAATCCACCTTTTGCAACACGTGAATCCTTACCAGAAATTCGACGTAAGGAGCTTATTGCAGCAGCAGATGCTATGGGAATACAAGATTTACGTATGCTTGGTTTCCGTGATAAAACGATTGAATTTGAAGACGATGAAAAAATGGTAAAGCTTGTTGAAGGTTTAATAGAAGAGTTAATGCCTTCTCTTATCATTACATTCTTACCAGGTTTCGCAGTTCATCCTGACCATGAGGCAACTGCACGTGCTGTAGTAGAAGCTGTTCGTCGTATGCCAAAAGCCGCACGCCCACAAGTGTTAGGCTGTGCCTTTGCAAATGATACCATTGAAAAAAATGGAGAGCCACATGTTGTCGTCAATATAAGTGAAATGAAGACGGATAAAATTAATGCCTTACAAGCACACGCATCCCAAACTGCTTGGATGATGCAAGAAACAGAAAAACGTATTGATGACGGTGAGCCAATGAGCGAAAGCTGGCTTAATATTGAAAAGTTCTATATTGTGAATCCTGATCAGTATGTAAAATAAGAAGCTATAGTTTCTTTACTAACAATAAAGCGGTTCTGTTCTCTTTCTAAATAGAGAACAGAACCGCTTTTATGTTAAGCGACCTTCATTTTTTTTAAGAAATGAATCATGAAGGTTATAGCAAATATAATAATTAACACAACAAAAAACATATAATGTGGAATGTGAATACCGATAACGCTTGCTAGCATTTTCAGTGCAATAATGCCAATAATAATAAATGCTGTTGCCTCTAATTCTGGTATTTTTTCAATAATGATTAAAAATAAACCTGCAATCGTTCTCATCATTAAAATACCTAGCATTCCCCCGATTAGTAATATCCAAATTTGATTGGATATCGCAAAAGCTGCAAAAATCGCATCAATTGAAAAGGCAATATCCATCAGTTCTACCGAAATAACCGTTGCCCAAAACGTTCCAAAAAGACGAACCAACAACCCTGTTTTTTTCATCTCCTTGGCACTATCCGCTTCCCCAATCTGTAGGAAATGAGCGACACATAGCCAACCTAAATACAGCGCTCCTAGCAATTTAACAAACCAAAATTCTACTAAATAAACACCTATCCCAATAAATAAAAATCGAAAAAAATAGGCCCCCAACATCCCGTACATTAAAGCTCGTTTACGTTGCTTGTTTGGCAAATGCTTTACTAGCACTGCTAATACAAGTGCGTTATCAGCCGAAAGTAAACCTTCTATTATAATGAGTGTTGATATTAACCCCCAAGATACAGGGTCAGTCAAAATTTCCTTCCACATTTCCCAATTGAAAAATTGAATGTATGTAGATAGAATTCCTTGAATGATTTCCAATTACATACCCTCCTACTTGTCCTAAGGTATTCTAGTATATGCTTGGCCATTTTCGTTATGAGGAAATGTGTGCATCCTTTATTTCTCCAAAAAAAATTCTCGAAGAAATCTATTTTGCATTAAGTGGACACAGAAAATTTAGAATTAACTAAAAATTAATGACAAAAAGCTTATAAAGTGTGCTATCATAAATAAATGTTTTATACGCATAACGGAGGATGAACATTATGGAAGCTGCTGACACTAGAACCGTGCAAGTAGAAAATATCTTGATTGCACATCATTTCTTAAAAGACGTAGTGGTACACACGCCACTACAAAAAAATGACTATTTATCCGAGAAATACGGAGCTAATATTTATTTTAAACGCGAAGATTTACAGCATGTACGCTCATTTAAACTTCGTGGTGCCTATTATAAGATTAAAAAAATTGAAGAAGAGGCTCGTAAAGCTGGCGTTGTTTGTGCAAGTGCGGGCAATCATGCCCAAGGTGTTGCCTACGCCTGTGCACAATTGAAAATTCAAGCAAGTATTTTTATGCCTCAAACAACACCTAAGCAAAAAATTGATCAAGTGCGTATGTTTGGTCGTGATTATGTAGAAATTATTTTAGCTGGTGATACCTTCGATGATTCTGCAGAAAGTGCATTCGCTTACTGTGATGAACACGATAAAATCTTTATCCACCCATTTGATGATTTTGATGTCATTGCTGGTCAAGGAACGGTTGCTGTTGAAATTATGAATGATATGGAGGAACCGATTGACTACGTATTTGGTAGTATTGGTGGCGGTGGCTTAATGTCAGGTGTTTCTGCCTATGTGAAAAACCTTTCACCTAATAGCAAAATTATCGGTGTAGAGCCTGCTGGGGCAGGCAGTATGAAGGCTGCATTTGCTGAAGGCGGTGCAGTGGCTCTTGATTGGATTGACAAATTCGTAGATGGGGCTGCAGTAAAATGCGTCGGAAATCACACATATGATGTTTGTCGTCGCTACTTAGACGACATCGTCCTAGTACCAGAAGGAAAAGTATGTACAACAATCTTAGATCTTTATAATAAACACGCCATTATCGCAGAACCTGCTGGAGCATTATCAGTAGCAGCTCTCGACTCTTATAAAGAGGAAATCAAAGGGAAATCAGTCGTTATCATCATTAGTGGTGGTAATAATGATATCGGTCGTATGCAGGAGATTAAAGAAAAATCTTTAATTCACGAGGGCTTACTATACTACTTCATCGTAAGCTTCCCACAGCGTGCGGGCGCGCTTCGCCAATTCCTAACAAGCGTTCTAGGACCAAACGACGACATTACTACTTTCGAATATACAAAGAAAAACAACAAAGAAAGTGGTCCTGCCTTAGTCGGTATCGAGCTTGGTAATCGCGAAGACTACGAAGGCTTACTAGTACGCATGAATGAATTCGGCTTCAATTACAAAGAAGTAAACAACGACATTCAACTATTTGGCTTACTAGTCTAAAATAAAGAGTCACACTTACTATGTGAGTGTGGCTTTTTTAGGTTTATCGGAGCACTTTTGAGATTTATCGAGAACTTTTGATTGTTTATCTACCAACTTTTTTAATTTATCTACCAACTTTATCGATTTATCTACCAACTTTATCGATTTATCGACCAACTTTTTTAATTTATCACCCAACTTTCCAAAAATATCGACATCTACCTTACAGGCGACACTATCTGACCGCACTGATAGTTTCGTCGCTTACATTTAATCCAATAATTTAGCAGGGATTATATATTTTCTATTTTTATTTTCACCAATCACTTCAAACTTTAACTTTTTCAATAAGTAATGAGCTACTCTCTCTGAGTCAATATCAAAAAAATTACGAAATTGAGCATTAGAAATATTGTTTCCCATCATTAGCTGATAATCTTGTAATGCTACTAGCATCGATTTATTATCTGTCCGTTGACAATTGCTACAACGCCATTTTCCAAAGAAATACTGGACCGTATGCTGGTACTCACATTGCGAGCATAGTGCCCCTTTTCTTAGTTCATCCCACTCGATATCTGGTATCCATTGGGTTGGTTCATGCTTCTTTAGAAAGCGATCAGCGATATGTTCCAAACCTTTTTCACTCAAACAGACTTGTGAATATCGTAAAAACAACTGCTCTATCTTTTCAGCCAAGCCACTCACATGAATAATCGGTTGCGCCGACAAACTTGACGTCATAATCATATTCGGATTTGCAGAGACGATCATATAAACAATAGGTATATGATCGCCTGCCTTTTGAAAAATCAGACGCAAAAACCTAGCATGCCGCTTCACTTGATCAAAGGGATTTCTAAAGCCATCTACTCTGCCATCAGAAGTAATTCGAATAAATTGATGATGATCTTCCATATATTCTATACGCCCAACGATATTTTTTATTTCCACTATTAAAACAAAATTTCGCGACATAAATAATGTATCAATTTGATGTATCGATCCAGCTCCAGTATTAAGCTGTACATCATGCAATAAATAATATGCATGCTCCAAATAGATTTCCCGCCATTCTCGATCTACTCTTTGCTCGCCAACAATGCCAGCCTTTGTTCTTCCTAGCATTTCTTGAAAATAATCATACTTAGCGTGAGATTTAGATAGTCTTCTTTCGATCATTTCTAACACGAGTTGCTTCGATGAAACTTCGCGCTTTTTTAGTAACATAGTTTCACCTCCTTTAGCTAGATTATAATGCACTTTATCGATAGAGTTTGCTTATTTATCGAGAACTTTTGATTGTTTATTGACCAACTTTTTTAATTTATCTACCAACTTTTTTAATTTATCTACCAACTTTTTTAATTTATCAACCAACTCCCCAAAATATCGACATCAAGCGAAAAACGCCCACACATTTTGTATGAGCGTTTTATCATTTATTATCCTAGTAATGCACGGTCTGAGTTCATTTTCTCACCGCGGATACGTTCGAACTCTGCCATTAAATCCGGGATGGTTAATTCATGCTTGCGATCTTCGCCAACCTCTAAAATGATTTGACCTTTATCCATCATAATCAGTCGATTTCCTAAGTCTAATGCTTGTTGCATGTTGTGCGTGACCATTAATGTCGTCAAGCTGTCTTTCTCAACTAAATATTTTGTAATACGTGTGATTAACTCAGCACGAGATGGGTCAAGTGCCGCCGTATGCTCATCTAGCAATAAAATCGAAGGCTTCGTGAATGTTGCCATTAAAAGAGACAGCGCTTGACGCTCCCCTCCGGAAAGTAAGCCAACTTTTGCAGATAGGCGATTTTCCAAATTCAAGCCCAACATCTGCAAGGATTCCTTGAAAAATTCTCGGCGCTTTTTATCAACACCGATACGCATGCCTCTACTCTTATTACGTGAATAAGCTAATGCTAAATTTTCCTCAATCGTCATTGTTGGCGCTGTACCAGCCATTGGATCCTGGAATACGCGACCGATGTAGTGGGAGCGCTTATATTCTGGTAAAGTCGTAACCTCATTTTCATCAATTGAAACCGTGCCAAAGTCTGGTGTTAGTGCGCCAGAAATCATATTCATCATGGTCGATTTACCAGCACCATTACTGCCGATAATTGTAACGAAATCTCCTGGCTTTAAGTGCAAATTAATTTCTGCAAGTGCCATTTTTTCATCAGGTGTACCTTCATTAAATACCTTATTAATGCCGTTTAATTTAAGCAAGGCCATTTCCTCCCTGCTCAACCGTCTTTACGCGTGTCTTCTCTGCTGCGCGTTTCACCTTGCGTTTGCGCGCCTTCCTCTTATTGATAAATTGAGGTAAAATCAACGCTATAATAACAATGATAGCTGTTATTAATTTCATATCCCCTGAATCTAGGAAATCTACTCGTAATGCTAATGCTAAAATAATGCGGTAAATGATCGCTCCAGCTATAACAGCGAAAGTTGTGCGCATAATCGTTTTTGTACCGAAGATTGCTTCGCCGATAATAACAGATGCAAGACCGATCACAATCATCCCGATCCCCATACTTACATCTGAGAACTTCGAATATTGCGCGATTAAAGCACCCGAAAATGCAACAAGTGCATTAGAAAGTCCTAGCCCAAGAATAATAAGAGTATCTGTATTAGCCGAGAAGCTACGAATCATACGCTTATTATCACCAGTTGCTCGAATAGCTAGGCCGATCTCTGTTTTTAAGAACCAGTCTACAATGAACTTAATTAAAATCGTGATGATTAACACTACGATTATTGTGCTCCATGTTGAAGGTAGTTGCTGAACGCCGAAGCCTTTTAGTAGGTTATTTAATGCCGTATCGATTCCTAAATTACTCCAAAACGCTTGAAACTTTGAAAATAAAGTCTCTGAATTTAATAGTGGAATATTTGGACGACCTATCGTATTTTCTGCCGTTGACCCCATAATACGTAGGTTAATAGAATACAAAGCAATCATCATTAAAATCCCTGATAATAGAGGATTAATTTTCCCCTTTGTGTGAAGAATTCCTGTCATACATCCAGCAATAAATCCAGCAACAATTGCCACTAAAGTCGCTAAGATCGGGTGGTAGCCAAGCAGAATCATCGTCGCCGCTGTAGCCGCCCCTGTTACAAAGCTTCCATCAACCGTTAAATCCGGAAAATCTAACACACGGAATGTTAAATACACACCAAGTGCCATAATTGCATAGATGATCCCTTGCTCCATCGCGCCAAATATTGCTATAAACATAGTTGAATCATCTCCTAATAATTTCTTAATATATAATTTGGCTCATCACCATAACTTGAAGTTGATTTCCGTTCCGGCTGGGCGCTTTGTTGCTGACGCTTCGCTTTCGCACAGTTAAAACATTTGTTGCTGACGCTTCGCTTTCGCGCAGAGCAAAGCTTCCTGGGGGCGTCCAATGAGCCGCTTGGGCCAACAGATGTTTTTTGCGCGAAAGCGAAGTGCTAACGTAGCGGCAGCAAAAGGGTTTCATTCTGTGCAAAAGCGTAGTGCAACGAAGCGACAGCAACAGCACCGATGTTGGTCACGAAGGCGTTATCACAGGATGTGATGGTTTTAGCCTTCGTTCCTCTATCGCTAATCCCCAAGAAGTCGCCCAGCCTCCACTCCAATCAACTTATCCACATGGCATACTTTTAACAAGACTTGAACCATAACCTTCTCAATAAGGTGAAACTAGAAAAGATTATCCCATCATACTTGTGAATCAATACATAATTCTAAATAGAACGGTGATTCTTCCGCATAATTGATTTCAATTTTTACTCTAAAAGTAGATAAAGCGGAGGCAGTTTTAGTTCTCCCCCGCTTCGTCTCATAAGATGATCATGTTAGGCCATTACTTTTCTACAAGCTCTGCACCCCAAGAATCTTTAATGTCGATTCCTAAATCATCCGCTACTTTTTTATTTATTAATAGTTTTAGCTTTTGTGGATATTGAGCTGGAACATCAGCAGGAGTTGCTTCACCTTTTAGAATCTTCACAGCCATTTGCCCTGCTTCATAACCGATGTCATAATATTCAAAACCATATGCCGCTAAGCCACCCCGTGCCACAGAGTCAAGCTCACCTACAACTAATGGTAATTTATTTGCATTCGCTACATCAATGACAGACTCTAGTGCCGAAACTACTGTATTATCAGTAATGATATAGAATGCATCGGCTTTACCGATTAACGATTCAGCAGCTTGTTTTACTTCTGCAGACGTTGCCGCAGATGCCTCAACCACTGTTAAGCCTTGTTCACCCATCACTTTTTTCACTTCTTTTACTTGCGCTACTGAGTTTTGCTCACCAGCGTTGTAAACCATACCTACTTTTTTCGCACCCAATTCCTTTAAGAATGCCACTGTTTTCGAAATAGTATCAGGATGTAAATCGATTGTTCCTGTTACATTTTTCCCTGGCTTCTCCATAGAGTCAATGAGCTGTGCTCCAACAGCATCTGTTACAGAAGTAAAGACAATTGGAATATCACTAGTAGCCGTCGCCGCCGCCTGTGCAGATGGCGTAGAGTTAGCAAAGATTAAATCTACATTGGCACTTACTAGATTGTTTGCAATCGTCGTGTTAAGACTGTTATCACCTTGCGCTATTTGCGGATCGTAATCAACTTTTAAGCCAGATTCTTCAATTGCTTTTTTGAAACCTTCAGTTGCAGCATTTAAAGATGGATGCTCCACAATTTGAGTAATCCCGATCTTATATGTTTTATCATCTGCATTGCCGCTCTCACTTGCGTTATTCGTTTCGTTCCCTTTTGAATCCGACGAACTAGAACCACTGCTACCACAAGCAGCAAGCATTAAAACTAACCCCAATAACAGGAACGAAAGCTTTTTTAAATTGCTTTTCACAAATAATCCCCCCGATTTTGATCTCTGATATTTATCACACTTTATCCAAGCAAAGTGTGAACGTATCGCTATATTATCGTTATTATCAAGGTTCGTCAACAACATTATGAATGTTCTGACTTTTAAATCCAGCTAAATATTTTATCTTTTCATTCAATTTGCCGCTTTAAACCGCTAAACTGCGCTGTTTTTACAAATTGATTTCTTTTTCTAACATAGCAAAAATTTTTTTGACAATTTTGCGAAGTTATTTGATTTTCGAGGTAAATTATGGAGAATCTAAAAAACCTGACATTCCCCATAAGAAATGTCAGGCCTTCAAAACAGTATTTATTCGCTTTTACTTCTTCAAAATATCAACTAACCAACTACTTTGTGGTAACGGGATATCTGGGAAGCATACGTACGTTTGAGCAACACCTTGAATGGCTGAATAAAAACAACCTGCGAGTGCTTTAGGATCACCATCTCGTATTACTCCCTTAACTTGACCCTCTTTTACTAAACTTTCAAATCCCTCAGATGCTGCAAGATCCTTAGCAACTTGTTTTATAGTATCTGGTAAGTTACTTGCTATTTGCGTTTGCGCAACTAACATTAATAATTTTGGCGATAATGGGTGAGTTTTAAAGGAATCAAGTATTGAAGTAACTATTCCATTTAAATACTCTAACGGTTGTGCAAATTCCCCTTCAGAAATACCAATAACAGACATACTAGTTTTAGCTCGATTTAAAAGTTCAAGGTATACCTCTTCTTTAGAACCGAAATAATGAAACAGTAATCCTTGGCTTATTCCAACTGAGTCACCAATCTCTTTTGTTGTAGTTCCTTGATAACCGTTTCTAATAAACAAATCCAAGCCCGCGTTTAGAATTTGCTCTCGTCTAACTTCCTTCTGTTCGCGGCGTTTATTCATTTCATCATAACCTCCTGCAAAGTTACTGCATTCATGCTTTTTTTATAGAGTAACATAATGACCTCGTATGAAACAGCAAAGATCACGAGAGAAATTGTTATTACCTTGCTATCTGGTGTCATTGGTATTGCTACAGTTGATGCTTTAGCCAATAAATCAAATAAAAATTTAGTTAAAACAATAGCATAGAGTGTGCCAATTATAAATCCGATGTAGGCAATTATTCGAAAGCCCGATAATACGATACGATTGCATTCTGCATTTGTATATCCAAATGCTTTCATCATCGCCAAGTATTTACGATTAGAGGAAATAATGATTTTCATTACAATACTAATCGTTAAAATGCTTAAAGCTAAGCCAATTGAGATGAATAAAAAGGATAGTGCGAAATACGTACCTTTTTGCTGAGAGCTTGCAAATAATACGTCTTCAAGTTTTGAAACAAACATATGCTGCTTGTTGTCAAACTCGACATTGTCTTTAGTAAATACACCATTATATCCTTCTTTTTCTAAAAGGCCAGTATTGATTGCAACATCCATATTACTGTAAACTACTTCCCCATACACTGATTGCTCAAAAGCTGTTATAGGTAACTGATACGTAACATTATTTATATGAATTTTCGCAGCGTCACCAATCGTCAAATCATATTTCTTGCGCATCCAATCATTCACCACAAGGCCTTCCTGCTTTGAAATATCTATATTCTCCTGTTTCTGAACACTATAAAGTTTAAAAAGAGAACGACTACTAGATAATGCCATAAATTGGCCGTTATTTAATACATCACCATTCGGAAATTCTATTTTACAGTCTTCTGAAAAATAAGGTGTTTCAGAATCTAAAAGTTTCATTTCCTTCGCCTCAATAAATCGAACATTACTTTTATATTCGGAACCTTTAAGTGTTAAAGAGGATACCTTATCAGACATTGCCTGCAAAGAAAAAGCAATCTGTAAATTAGCGCTAGCCATAAATCCTGTCAGCAACGCCAAAAAGACTAACAGAAAATTATTTAATACGATTGCTTTAAAGACCGCTTTCTTAAAAGGATTAGTTGATCTGTTTTTCCTAATTCGCTTAACAAGAAAATTTAATTTTACTGATTCTGCATTATGAATCATTTCTAATGGCGGTTTACGCAAGGTAAATACGGCAATCCCAAAAGCCATTATAGAGAAAAACAGCGCGGGGATTGTTATAAACAGTATGAATTGTACAAGATCAAAATTTAGTGAAACATTTGGCACGAGAAATGTAGCATTCATTCTATTAATGAACAGAGGGCTAACTGCATAGGAAACTAAATATCCTACAACTGCGCCTATAAACAAGAAAGGTCCAATTAGGAAATATCTTTTAGCAATTTGTAGCTTAGAGTAGCCAAGTGCTTTTAAAACACCCATATTTGATTTTGCTTCATTTATATTTTGGATAATGATAGTAACAAGCAAAACCATTACAGTTAAACCGAAGAAACTTAAAGCGCTAATAAGACAGATTTTAAACATTTTTTCTTTTGCGATTAATGTAGAAAGTATTTGTGGATTATCCTCTTTCTTCAACACGGACTTTATATTTGAATCCATAAGCATTTTTTCTAGAAGGAGTTGTTTCTGTTCCTCAGATACACTTTCAAAAAAACGGCCCGAATAACTTGTTTTTTCCTGCTCATCCCAATTTGAGTAAACTTCTTCACTACATAGTATTAATGCTTGAGTAGTAGGTTTGTAGCCAGCACCATTATTAGCTACCAGCGGTGAAATTGCGTCAGGTAAAGTAAAAACTCCACTAATTGAATATGTTGTATTGCTAATAGTAACTGTATCTCCTAGTGCTAATTTATTCTCCTGTGAATAATTTTTATCTATTGCAATTTCAGTTGTTCTTTTTGGAGCAACGCCTTCCAAGTATATTGGAATATCAATGTTGCGCGTATTTCGCATAACACGATATATATTTTTTTCATCATAAATGACTTTATATGTTACAGGATCATACGTAAAAGAATACTTATTTGAAAGGTCCGTTATATCCCCTCCTTGTAGAATAAGCGTAAAGTCCTGCTGATGTTGATGTTCTTGTACCTTCTTTATGGAGTCTATGTTTTGAAGATAGAAAACCAGTAACGTACAAATAAATACTGCACAGGCAACAACCATTACGAGCGGAAACTGTTTTTTTACTCTCATCAAATGTACTCCCTTTCTCACCATGTAATTTCATTAACATCTCTTGGATCAGCATTGCTAGATACTTCTACGATTCTTCCGCTACCCATTTTAATAATTTTTGTTGCGATTTGAGCAATACTAACATTGTGAGTTACCATAATAATTGTAAATTTCAATTGTTTTTGAAGTTGCTTCAAATAAGTTAAGATTTGTTTGCTCGTTTCTTCATCTAATGCTCCAGTAGGCTCATCACAAAACAAAAAATCCGGTTTTTTCGCTAATGCACGGGCAATAGACACTCGTTGTTGTTGTCCCCCTGAAAGTTCATAAGGAAGACGTTTTTCTAATCCTCGAAGTCCTAAACCATCCATTATTTCAGTAATATTTTTGTTCCCTTTTAAATCAGCACCCATTTTAATGTTAGATTCTACATTTAAAAATGGGAGTAAATAATATGCTTGAAAGATAAAAGCTGTTTTATCACGTCTAAACAACGTTAGTTCTTTCTGATTTAACCCACAAATCTCATAGTCATCATAAGTAACACTCCCTGAATCTGGCTGCTCTAAACCTGAAATTACATTAAGAAGCGTAGATTTACCGGATCCAGAAGGGCCTAAAATGACAACGAATTCCCCATCATCAATTGACAATGAAACTGAATCTAATGCATAAAGCAATTCACGACCATTTTGATAACTTTTAACCAAATTTTCTACTCTTAACATGTTAGACCTCCAAACATTTCGTTTATTAATTAATTAATCAATTAATAAATAAACGATATTATTGATTAATTAATTTGTCAATAACCAAAATGCTCCGTTCAATCATGCATAGTAAAAAGCCACATCTGGTTAGATGCGACTAAATTTTTCTACAACAATATTCCTTTTCAGTCTCCTTTTTTACATTTAAAGCATATGATGCAAATGAGACTAGTGCTGTTCTCAAAAAGGAGGAATATCATGAACAATAATGAAACCAATTCAAATCAACCTTCTTATTCACAAGAGAATCAAAATGCAAATGTTGGGGATATTGACACAATCATTTCTAATCTATGTGACAGTCTATTTGCATTTGCTTTGGATTTTGCCTTAAATGCCTTAGAGTATACAAAAGAATTGGATGAGGAATTAGAATATACAGATGAATTCAAGCAACAAGTAGACGATTTAATTTTGGAAATAGAAGAAATTAAAAATATTTTAGATGAGTAATTTCAAATCAGAAACCCGTTATATGTACTACTTTCACGCCAAGACATCCTCATTATTAATATAAAAAGTAGAGGTGTCTAAAATGCAAAGCTTTCAAAATATGTGTACGAAATTTGCACAGATTGCCAATGGAAAAGCTTCTGTGGAACATGGCGTATGCTCAGTAAAACTTCATCGAAATCTTCATGTGAAAATTCAAGGTCGCCCAAGTCGTAGTGCACTTCATGCTGGGATAACATTCGAATCGCTTGATATATATGGAAATGCACTTAACTTAGGTGAAGTTGTAGTACTCCAAGAAGAATTACAGCCATTTGTTAAAGTACTTGCAGAAAATAATTTAATTATAAGTGCTATTCATAATCATTGGATATATACGGACCCAACTATTTTGTACGTCCATTTTCAATCAATAGAGCCTCCATTAACCTTTGCCCAAAAATTTGCTCAAGCATTTAGCGTTTTAAAAAACTACTGATAACTACACTTGTTAAAAGAACTGCTTAGAACAGTTCTTTTTTGATATGGCTGGACTCTCCTTAAGTGGTTGTTTCTCATCTATAGTCCAATTTCATTCCATATGTAAAGAAGCAAGGGTACAAGCCCCCTTCTTATGGATTCAAAATTCGAATCCTGGTCAAACACACACCTATCTAATTAATGAGCAACGAACAAGAGCTAAATATTACCGTTAGTACTATGAATTTCTGCGCTTTTTTTACTCAACGCTATTTACAAATAAGCATGAACATTGATATGATTGCATTTGCTTCACGTGGTTCGTAACCATCCCACGTAAAAAAACTAAGGAGAAATGAATATGAAAATAAAATTTTTAGCAACGAGTGGCATTATCGCAGCGCTCTACATTGCTATTACATTACTAGTTGCACCATTTGGCTTTACAGAG
The DNA here is from genome assembly GCF_042267565.1 of Lysinibacillus sp. NPDC056232. NCBI lineage: Bacteria > Bacillati > Bacillota > Bacilli > Caryophanales > Bacillaceae > Lysinibacillus > Lysinibacillus sp. NPDC056232. The sequence goes on from NZ_JBHJTF010000022.1 coordinate 57,739, forward strand.
GTGCAGTTCCGAATATCTGAAATGTTTAATCATTTAGTTGCATTTAATCCGCGCTTTGCCGTCGGGATCATTATTGGTGTATTTATCTCTAACCTCTTTTCACCACTCGGCATCTACGATTTAGTTTTCGGTGTAGGCCATTCAATGATTACTCTTGGATTGTTCATTCTTATTTGTAAATTTGTCAAAAATATTTGGGCACGTTTAGTCATCAATACATTTTTATTTACTTGCACAATGTTCATCATTGCTTTTGAATTGAACTTAGCATTAGAATTACCATTCTTCTGGACATGGTTAACTGTTGCTGCAGGTGAATTTGTTGTCTTAGCGGTCGGTGCACCGATTATGTATGCATTGAATAAACGCTTAAACTTCAAAAATTTAATTTAACTGACGGATCTTATCGAGCCGTATTTAATAAAAAGAGGGACGGTTGGTTCACCGTTCCTCTTTTTTGTTGTGTTCAATTGAAGAGGAAAAATCAATAACATAGCTTATGTTTAAATTCGAATATTTTTCATGTAAATAAAGTTTTATTACCTAGCAAAAAGAGCGTTGCAATGAATAGTCAGAAAGAAAATAATATGTTATTTTAATCCTTTTCATTCTCATCTCCTAATTTTCCAACATAATCAATCAAAGCATGAAGAAGTATTAGAGGTATAATGGAGTTCAATGCGACTGCAAGCATCCCGAACACAAAGCCAAAAATGGTTGTCCGAATGACACCAGATAAACTCTGATATGTATGCGCAAGACCAAAAATTATTGAAGTACACAATAGAACGAACCAAATTGACCATTCTGGAAATAGTATGTTAAATGCAAATATAAGGAATCCACGATAAATAATTTCTTCTGTGACCCCTGCTGTCCATGCTACTTGATTCCAAATGACTTTGTCTTTCTTTGTAACAGGTAGTAACTCAGTAAACGCTATTTGCTTCATTTGTTTTTGTTTCATTAATATCATCTTATTTTTAACATTATCACTTATAAAATATCCAATCGCGTAATATAAAAGCAATATACTACATAATAGAGCTACCCCTATGACAATATATGTAGCAATTGGTCCTAATGCTTTTGTGTTAATACTCGGCATTATTACGCGTAGTTCTTCTAAAGTAAGTTCAGAATTTGCCACTACTATTAAAATAATAAATGTTGGTAACCACAAACCTAACATAACAATCTTATAATAGTGTATCCTGCTTGCGGGATTAGTCGGAACACGTATTTTAAATCTTTGATATAACCAATAACCTATAATTGGCTCATATAAAAGAGTAAACCCAATGAATCCCCATAATAGTATGTTCATTTTGTTTTATGCTCCTTTAGCATGGTCTCTATTTTTTCAATTAGCCATTTTTCTTCTTGTTTACTAAATGGTGACGAAAATAACATGCTATCCAACTGTATCTCCATAAGTTTTGGTTCTGTTAGTAACCAATTAAATAATTGTGGTAATTGAGAAAAAAGTTCTTCGAGAATAGTATGTACTTCGATATCCGTAAATTGGTTCTTATAAGCTATTTTTAATTGATTTATAATGTTTATTAAGTGTGCATCATAACGAACGTTGTGACCATTTGATACATCATAACTCTCATCTACAATTTCAATTGGTAAATAACCCTTTAACCATCGCTGCTGAGATTCCATATGTAAATTATTTTGAATTAATGCAATAAATATCTCTGGTTCGATTACCTGATTTGATTGAGCCAACGAAATTGTGTATTCAAGTAGTTCAATATTCTTTTTAATTTCCACCAATTTACGGAGCATTTCCCCCTTTTGGTACTTTAAAGACTCTGTTATGTCCCATTGCGATTGCCTCATTAGCTCTTGGATATCTTTTAATGAAAATCCTAACGTTTTTAATCCCGTTATTTTTTGCAGTGTAATTATATCTTCATTTTCATAAAATCTACGTCCAGTTTCCGAAATGTAAGATGGCTTTAACAAATTCATTTCATCATAATAGCGAAGAGTACGGATCGAGACACCTGATTTCTTTGAAAATTGACCAATCGAATACATTCATATTTCTCCTTTTCTTTTAATACATTCATTATAGTTTCTAACGTAACGGTAGAATCAATAATGATTTTTGCTTTTATTTATAAAGAATTAAAGAACTTTATTATCAGTTAGCAATTAATGCATTATATCCTTCTTAAAACAGCTTGCCCGTTAATTTCTTTCAGCGGAGTCGTACAATTGTGCCTGGGAATAATTGATTTGATTTTGCACAGCACGCCTTGACAATATTCTGAAAATAATTTACAATTCTTTTCAATAAATGCGAGGAAAAAGAATAGTAGCAAGCGATAGTACTTAAAGAGAGCTGATGGTTGGTGCAAATCAGAAGTACATACTTGTGAATGGACTTTAGAGCAGCCTCATCAAATGTGAGGACGAATTTACTCCCCGTTACCGGAGTACGAAAGCGCGCAATTTTTGCGAATGAAGGTGGCACCACGGTTACTCGTCCTTTTTACAGAAGGATTGTAGTGGCTTTTTTTTATGGAAAAATTAGAAAGAGGAGTCGAGAGAAGATGAGTACAGTAGCAGAGAAAAAAGGATATTTCGGTGAATTTGGCGGTAGCTTTGTTCCCGATAAGCTTCAAAGCGTTTTAACTATTTTAGATGAAAACTTCCAAAAATATAAAGACGATGAAGACTTTAATAAAGAGCTAGACTATTATTTCCGTGAATATGTTGGGCGCAAATCTCCACTTTATTTTGCTGAAAATTTAACAAAACAATTAGGTGGCGCAAAAATTTATTTAAAACGTGAAGATCTTAACCATACAGGTTCACATAAAATTAATAACGTTCTTGGACAGATTTTATTGGCCAAGCGCATGGGTGCTAATCGTGTTATCGCCGAAACAGGTGCAGGTCAGCATGGTGTAGCAACAGCAACTGCTTGTGCAATGTTCGGGATGGATTGCACAATTTATATGGGGTTAGAGGATACAAAGCGTCAAGCATTAAACGTCTTCCGTATGGAGCTTCTTGGTGCAAAGGTAGTAGCCGTTGATAAAGGTCAAGGGCGACTAAAGGATGCAGTGGATGCAGCATTTGCTGATTTAGTAGAAAACTATGAGACAACCTTCTATTTACTTGGTTCCGCTGTTGGACCTCACCCCTTCCCTTCAATGGTGAAGCATTTCCAATCAGTCATTAGCCGTGAAAGTCGTGAACAAATTTTAGAAAAAGAAGGAAAGCTACCAGCAGCCGTACTTGCTTGTGTTGGCGGTGGTAGTAATGCGATTGGTGCCTTTGCAGAATTTATTGCAGATGAAAACGTCCGCCTCATCGGTATTGAACCTGATAAGGCTGCAACATTAAATGAAGGAACACCTGGTGAATTACACGGCTTCAAATGTTTAGTACTGCAAGATGCAGAGGGCAATCCATTACCAACCTATTCGATTGCCGCTGGACTAGACTATCCTGGAGCTGGTCCAGAGCATAGTTATTTAAAAACAATTGGTCGTGGAGAATATGTAACGGTGACGAATGAAGAGGTGCTTGAAGCATTCCAAGTGCTGTCAAAGGTTGAAGGAATTATTCCTGCACTTGAAAGCTCGCACGCAGTTGCTCATGCACTAAAGCTTGCGCCAACACTATCTTCGGAAGAGAGCATTATTATCAATATCTCTGGCCGTGGAGACAAAGACGTAGAACAAGTATTTCAAATGTTAAATAAATAAAATGAAAGAGCGATTTCCCTTTATGGAAATCGCTCTTTTAACTATACGAATGAACCTAATTTCGGATAAATTTCCGCCACATTGTCTCGAAGCTTAGCTTTTAGAAACTTTCCTACTGATGTTTTTGGAATTTCATCTAAAAATACCACATCATCTGGTACCCACCATTTTGCAAATTGGCTTTCTAAAAATGCAAGAAGCTCCTCTTCACTTGCTGACATTCCTTCCTTCAACACTACGCAAGCTAGCGGGCGTTCTTGCCATTTGACATGCGGAATTGCAATAACTGCTGCTTCCAAAACAGCATCATGAGTCATTAATGTATTTTCTAAATCAACTGAGGAGATCCACTCCCCACCTGATTTAATTAAATCCTTTGTACGATCTGTTATTTTGATAAAGCCATCCTCTGTTCGTACCGCAATATCCCCTGTATATAACCAACCATCTCGATACGCATCATTTGTACGTTCATCACGATAGTACTCGTGGGAAATCCATGGACCTCGTAAACGTAACTCACCCATCGTCTCTCCATCCCATGGAACTTCGCCATTGTCATTAACAATACTCGATTCAATACCGGCCATCGTCATTCCTTGCATTGCTCGCGATTCAATACGCTTTTCAATAGGCCATTCATCCATCCAAGACATATAGTTTGATAACGCTACAATCGGTGTTGTTTCAGTCATACCATACACGACAATATACGGAATGCCATACTGCTCTTCAAATGTACGAATAAGTCGAGTGGGTGAAGCAGAGCCACCACAACAAATAGCTCGTAGCGAACTAATATCTCGCTCACGCTTCTCTTGTTCCTGTAACGCACCAATCCAAATTGTCGGCACCCCAGCTGTTAATGTAATCTTCTCCTGCTCTACTAAATCCAAAATAATTGCCGATGTGAATTGTGGACCAGGCAATACTTGTGTAGCACCCACATTGACACATGCAAATGGTAAGCCCCATGCATTTGCATGAAACATCGGTACAATTGGCATCACGACATCACGCTCGGAAATGCCCATTGAATCAGACATACTTAGCATCATACTATGTAGCACTAGACCTCGATGTGAATAAACAACCCCTTTTGGATTTCCTGTTGTAGCACTTGTATAGCACATTCCAGCAGGCTCCTCTTCCCCTATATCCTCTGGGAACTGATAGTTTTCATCTGCTGTTGCTAATAAATCCTCATAGGATACTGCATTCGGTAATGTCGTTTCTGGCAAAGTATCCTCGTCCGTCATAATAATATAATGCTTCACTGTCTTGAGCTCAGGCGCAATGTTTTCGATGATTGGTAGCAAGTCCACATCAATCATTAACATCTCATCTTCTGCATGATTAATAATGTAAATTAAATGCTCTTCTGATAAACGAATATTCACCATGTGCAAAATAGCGCCGGAACATGGTACCGCAAAATAAGCCTCTAAATGGCGATGCTGATTCCAGGCAAAGGAGCCAATCTTCATTCCTCTTGTCATCCCCAGCTTTGTGAGCGCATCCGCTAAGCGACGCGTCCTTTTCGCCCATTCCCCATATGTTAAACGGTGAATCTTTTGTGGGCTCGTCCGTGAAACAATAGTCTTTCTAGCAAAATAGCTTTCTGCTCGTTTAAAAAAGTCTGTTAATACTAACGGCGTCTGCATCATAAAAACCATCCATCCCTTCTTCTTGTGAACTCCCTTTTTTACCTTTGTGAAATATTAACAGCTAATTTAATTGAATACTATTAATATTTTGAATATGATTATAGTAGAAAATTATAAATTAAGCTATATATTCCAATAATTTTCTTTTTATTGTTAAGTTTTTCTAAAAAAGTTCAACAGCATCACGTAGGTGTAGTTTTATAAAAAAGATTGATCATTTAAACCATAGTTTGATTATTTAAAATAAAGATAGATTAAATTCCTGTGATTGCAGGATTTTTTCTTTAACGAAGGAGTAGTTTAGTTGCTTATAATTTTTATTAATTACAACAGTTTATTTTCAGTTTATATTTCTCCTATACAGTAAGTGAAGAAGGAGGAATGAAGTTTGTTAGAGTTAGTTAATATACGTAAAGTTTATAAAACAGAAAACTTTGAACAAGTTGCATTGGATGGGGTAAATATTGCATTTCGCAAAAGTGAATTTGTTTCTATTTTAGGTCCTAGTGGTTCAGGAAAAACGACTTGTTTAAATATAATTGGAGGTTTAGACCGATACACTTCTGGTGACTTAAAAATTAATGGGCGCTCAAGTACTTCTTTTAAAGCAGAAGATTGGGATGCTTATCGAAATAATACTGTTGGTTTTATTTTTCAAAACTATAACCTTATTTCTCATTTACCAGTCATTGATAATGTTGAAATGGGGATGACTTTAAGCGGTGTTAACTCGGCAGAACGACGCAATAGAGCTAAAGAGGTATTAGTTAAGGTGGGTCTGGAAGATCATCTTTACAAAAAAACCAATCAATTATCTGGTGGTCAAATGCAACGTGTAGCAATTGCAAGAGCGCTCGCTAATAATCCCGAAATTATCTTAGCTGATGAGCCAACAGGAGCATTAGATACTGAGACAAGCGTTCAAATTATGGAGTTGATTAAGGAAATAGCAAAAGAAAAATTGGTTATTATGGTTACGCATAATCCTGAACTAGCAGAAGAGTATTCAGATCGTATTATTCAATTCTCAGATGGTCAAATAAAGAATGACTCGCATCCTTATCGAGAGGTAGAAGATTCGAGTGACTACCAATTAAAAAAGACAAGCATGAGTTTTTTGACTGCTTTAAAAAGCTCCGGTAGAAATGTGATTACAAAGAAATGGCGTACAGGATTAACTGCATTTGCATCAAGTGTAGGAATCATTGGGGTGGCGCTGGTACTTGCACTTTCCAATGGTTTCAGCGAAAAAATTTCGGAATATGAATCACAAATGTTGTCGGGTTATCCCATTACCATAAGTAATGGTAAAGTGAACTCGATTCCAACACAACCAGTGGTAGTAGACAGCGAGGAAATTAAAGCATATTCAAACAAGGAATCCATAATTGCATATAATTCAAAGGTAGAAACATCGGGGCAGAAAATACACGAGAATGTATTATCTTCTGAATATATTAATTATGTGAATAAAATTGATGAAGAGTATATAAGTGGAATTTCCACAGCAAGATCTGTTTCACTCCCTATTCTAAAAACAGAAGACAATGTCGCAACGAAGTTAAATATGAATAATGTAAGTTTTACAACCTATCCAGTGTCAGATCATGATTCTAATTCAACCGCATATCTAGAAAAGAATTTTGACTTGTTAGAAGGTGCGTTCCCTTCAAAGGAAACAGACTTATTGTTAGTGGTTGATGAATATAATCGCATTGAAGAAACTGCCTTAAAAGAACTAGGATTCGATAAGAAAGAAATTTCATTAAAAGACGTAATTGCTACTGAATATAAGTTACTTCCCAATGACCTATATTATATAAAATCAGAAGAGACCTTTGCGGTAAATGGGAATCCAGCAGACTTGTCAAATCTTTATAAAAATGAAAAGGGCAAAACCTTAAAAATTTCTGGTGTCATTCGATTAAAAGAAGATGCAACTGTTTCTAAATTACCTAGTGGTATTGTGTATTCAGACCAATTAGCACAAAACTTTATTGCAGAGGCTCAAGAGTCTGAAATCGTTAAAGTACAGGAATCCTTAGATTATAATGTCTTAACAGGTGAATTGTTAAGTAAGGAAACAGGATCAAATCAAATTACTAAAGATAATATGTTAAGTATGCTTGGAGCATCTTCTACCCCAACATCTATTTCCATTTATCCGATGAATTTGGATGCGAAAGACTCAATAAAATCTTATTTGGATAAATGGAATGATAAAGTCTCCGAGGAAGAGAAAATTGAATACTCTGATATGGCTAGCATGATGACAAGTATGATAGGTCAAATCGTGGATATGATTAGTTACGTATTGATCGCATTTGCTTCAATTTCACTAGTTGTTTCGATGATTATGATTGGAATTATTGTCTATGTTTCTGTTCTAGAAAGAACTAAGGAAATTGGTATCTTGCGTGCGCTTGGAGCGAGAACAAAAGATATCTCCAGATTATTCAATGCCGAAACATTTATTATTGGTGCTGCTTCTGGCATCATTGGTGTTGGTATTACGTATTTATTAACAATTCCAATAAATAAGATTATTTATCATCTGACAGATTTTGATAATGTAGCCCATTTAAATCCATTACATGCCGTTATTCTAATCGCATTAAGTATTGTTTTAACATTGATTGGCGGACTTTTGCCTTCTAAGATGGCAGCCAAAAAAGATCCTGTGACAGCTTTAAGAAGTGAATAATAACATAAATGAAAAAAGGTTTGTGTTGTTCAAGTTGAATAAAATGTGAAATAAAGCAATTAGTATAGTTAAAGACCAAATTCTCATTATTAATGGAGAATTTGGTCTTTGCGTTATTTTAGGTTAACGGAAAATGTGCTGCCATGATCTACTTCACTTTGTACATGAACGTTTCCATCACTAAGTTCCACTATACGTTTTACAATTGAAAGCCCTAATCCACTTCCTGCTTTGGAATGAGATGTATCACCTTGATAAAATTTATCGAAAATATGAGCTTTTGTCTGATCATCCATGCCGGGGCCATTATCCTGAATAACAAACAGAATATTGTTATTTGCTTTTGTAAGACTAATATTTATTAGTCCACCTTGATAAGAAAATTTAATAGCATTCTCTAAAAGGTTAAGCCAAATTTGCTGTGTCAAGTCTTCGTTTCCACTATAAATCACATTATCTAACTCTACATTTACGATAAGCTCTTTTGCAGACCATTTGGGTTCCATTAAAACTATTGTCTTTCTTATCTGTTCATCCAGCCGGAATGTGGATTTATCAGTAATAATTTCACGATTCTCATACTTGGCTAGAGTAAGAACACTGGTAGAAAGGTCAGCTAAACGTTCTGATTCCTTAATGATAATGTCAAGATACTCCTGTCTATCTTCCTCACTAAGATTATTTTCTTTGAGAAGCTTTGCAAAGCCACGTAAAGATACAATAGGTGTTTTAAATTCATGAGAAAAATTGTTAACAAAATCACTTCTCAATGTTTCAATGCTCGAAAGTTCTTGTGTCATTTTATTAAAGCTTTGAGACAGTTCTTCCAGTTCTCCAATGCCTTTTATATCTACCTTAACGTTAAAGTCACCACTAGCCACCCTATGAATGGCATCTATTACTTTGCGGATCGGGTTTAGCGCCTTTTTACTAAGAAATGCCGTAAATGCCGTTCCGAGTAAAATGCAAAAGCCTAAAAAATAAAGTAATGGAAGTATTTGAAATTTAAGGGGATGACTGTTATCCTGTGCAGTTTGGCTATAAGAAGATATTATGTCCGTGTACTGTAGTAGTATGGTAATTCCACCGGCCACAAGAAATGTTGTCGTCAAAACTCCGAACACAAACATAACCAATGTAATAGCAAGACTCAGACGCTTCTTAAAAAATTCTTTCATACTTTTTTCACTGCCTTGTAGCCGAGACCACGTACCGTAAGAATTTCAAACTCTGGCCAATCACGAAATTTGTCTCGTAAGCGATTAATATGGACATTGAGTGTGCTGTCATCGGTTTCAGATTCTACTCCCCAGATCTCATCCATAAGCTGTAAACGGGTAAAAATCATGTTCGGATATGAAAGTAACTTAAATAAAAGGTAAAACTCTTTTTGTGGCAACGTTATAACCTTATCTTCACGGGAGACGGTATGAGCATCATAATCGAGAATAACTTTACCAACTGATAGTTTGTGTTCACTTGCAATCTTTGATCTGCGAAGAAGCGCCTTAATACGAAGTACCATCTCCTGTTCGTCTACTGGCTTTGTCATATAATCATCTGTCCCTACAAGGAATCCTTTCCTTTTGTCTTTTGGCTCCTGCTTAGCTGTAACCATTAATATAGGTAGATGTTCCCATGAAAGTCTAAGTAGGCGAGTTAATTCATAACCGTCCATATTTGGCATCATTAAATCAACCACCACTAAATCAAAGTGCTGGTTATCCATTAAATTAAGCGCTATGTTACCGTCCTCTGCCCCGTATGTTTCAAAACCATTTTGCTTTAATACAGCGCACATTAGTTTTCTGGTATTTGTATCATCTTCAACAACTAATATTTTAAACATAAAAATTACCTCCGTATAGTTAATATTACAATGAACTATACCTTTAAAATATAAACTGAAAATCAACTACTTAGTGCTATTCTTATTTTTTCTTTATTTAAAATCATCGATAACTAAGAAATGAATCGTTTTAGTATTTGATTATAAACACTGTTATATAAGGATTTATTAAAACTTTTGATCAAACTTTTTTATAAAAATTGTATACTAATTCATAAGAAGAGAATCTATTTTAATCAATCTTTTTTCAAAATGAATCCCCTTTGTTTGCTACTAAACAAGGCTTAGCAACATCATTTTGATCAGACTTTATTCCAAAGCTACAGTAGGGTTGATTTCCATTCCAACTGGGCGCTTTCCGTGGAGCGTCCGATGAACCGCTTCACTTGCGCTCCAGGGTTTCATCTGTGACGCTAATCCCCAAGAAGTTGCCCAGCCTCCACTCCAATAGGTATGTTTAACAAATGTCATCCCAATCTTGATTGCCCGTCAAAATAAAAAAAGACGAAGAAAACTAAATTCTTCGTCCGATTTTTAGGATTGTTTATTTATGAACAAGCTTTTGTTTGTAGCTTGATTTTTAATTTTTCTAGCATATCAACTGTCATTTTTGCTAAATCATACTGCGCTTTAAAGCCCCATTCTTTTTGTGCCGCTTCTACATTTATAGAATTTGGCCAGCTATCTGCTATCGCTTGACGTACTGGATCTACATGATAATCCATACGGAAATGTGGCAAATGCTTTTTAATTTCCGCCGCAATTTCAGATGGTTCGAAGCTCATTGCAGTAATATTAAAGGCATTGCGATGAATTAGTTTGCTACTATCGGCTTCCATTACATCTACAATAGCTTGCAATGCATCTGGCATGTACATCATGTCCATGTACGTACCTTCTTGAATATAAGATGTATACTTCCCTTGCTTAATCGCTTCGTAGAAGATCTCTACTGCATAGTCTGTCGTACCACCTCCTGGAGGAGTTACGTATGAAATTAACCCTGGGAAGCGTACACCACGAGTATCTACGCCAAAACGATCGAAATAATAATCACATAATAGCTCACCAGCAACTTTATTTACCCCATACATTGTTGTTGGACGCTGTAATGTATCCTGTGGTGTATTATCCTTCGGTGTCGACGGACCGAACGCTCCTATTGAACTCGGCGTAAAAAATTGCAAGTTTAACTCACGTGAAACCTCTAACGCATTCATTAAACCACCCATATTTAAATTCCACGCTAGTAACGGATTTTTTTCCGCTGTTGCTGATAATAACGCCGCTAAATGCATCATCGTATCTGCACCAAAATCCTTCGCTAAATCATGCATTCTTTGTCCATCCGTCACGTCCAATACTTCAAACGGACCCTTAGAATGCTCAAGCTTCCGAATATCTGTCGCTAGTATATTGTCCTCTCCATAAATACTACGAAGTTTTTCTACAAGCTCAGAACCTATTTGACCTAGTGCTCCTGTAACCATTATCTTTTTCATTTCTCCAAACCTCCACCTGTGAACAATTGTACTTTTCCAGAGTACAATATTATATAAATAAACATTGATTTAACAACACTTCTGATGATTATCATTATAATTTGTTCATATTAAAAACACAACCATAATATTTAGAATTTTAAAAGTTAGAACGTAAAACCCTTTATTCTCAGTATATGAGCCCTACATAATATTGTGCTAGCTAAACAAACAAAATACATATGTTCACCCCAAAAGTACATTTGTTCATTTTTCTTTATAGGAGCAGTATTCATTTTGTTCGAAGAAACAACCCTACACCTACTAGTCAAAAAAGAACCTTCTTTGTCTACGAAGGTTCTTTTGTTTAAATTAAATTGAGAAACGCTTTACGGCTATTTGTAAAACTTTTGATACCTTATGTAGCTCTTTAATATAATCATGGAATTGCTGCTGCGCGGTTAACTGATCAGCTGTTAAAGTAGCTACATGTTTAGTTGATGCTGCATTCCTATCCGAAAATGACGTTAACATCGCCGCATCTTCACTAACCCTTTTCGTATGGTTGGAAATTTCTTGAACGGTTGCAGATACTTCCATTATATATGGCTTCATTGTATGTACTTTTTCTAAAATTTGATCAAAGCTTGTTGCCGTATCTCCGGTAACCTGAACACCCTTTTCAGTTGCGACTAGCACTCCCTCCATCATTTTCACAGCATAGCTAGAATCTAAATGAATGTTTTGCACTATGGACGTAATCGTTTGGGTTGAATGAACTGTCTGCTCCGCAAGCTTGCGTACTTCATTGGCCACAACCGCAAATCCCTTACCATGCTCCCCAGCTCTAGCAGCCTCTATAGATGCATTTAAGGCTAGGAGGTTTGTTTGTGCTGTGATTTTTTCAATCACCTCAACCATTTGATCGATTGTAGCTGCTCTCTCTACAAGTTTAAAAATGGCGGTATTCGATTTTTCAACTGCACGTTTAATGGCCTGTATTTGTGTTAAATTTGCCTGAACAATTTCCGTACCACTTTCTGCATCACGTGCAGTTTTATGAGCAAAATTTTCCACAACCTGTACTTTTTCTAAAATCACTTGCACACCATTTAGGACTTCCTCTAGAGATGCCGTATTGGAAGCTAATTTCTCAGTAGAAGCAGCAGTCGAACTTGAAATGGACTGCACATCCTTTGCAATTTTACGCGTCGTGTTAGACGATTGCTCGGAGGATTCCTGCAGTTTTCCAGTCATTTCTTCAACCTCATGCGCGCTATTGGATACTGTATGAAGTAGTCTTTTCACCTCTGTTACCATTTGATTGTAAGACAATACTACTTCGCCAAGTTCATCCTGTGCCACATAACTGGCGTTCGCTGTGAAATCCCCCTGCTCTGCACGCTTTAATAATGACTTCAATTGACGCGTTGGTATATTCACAGCTTTTGTTGCGATAAAACCTATACAGATGACTAACAAAACAACAAATAAACATACTCCTCCTAATAGCCAATAACCAAATTGCACATCTTTCTGATATGCCTGTTGCTGTTCCGTAGCCCTCTGAACTAAATAGCTTTGAGTTTCTTCTAATAATGAATGACTTTGCTGGCTTACAGGTAAATACGACTGAGCATAAAATGGTTGTTGTTCATTGTGACCTAACTGCTTATAGCGATCCAACAAGTCTACCTGCTGTGCTAGCAAGGTCTTCAATTTCTTCATCTGATGATCTATCTTTTTATCGATTTTTAGATTTTCTAAATGATTTAAAGGCTGCTCAGCATTTTTTAAAATGACAGACATTTCTTGATAAGTCCCAGCTGAACTCACTAAATAATCTAATTGTCGTTGTGATTCCTCTAGTTCATTTAACCATCCGATTGGCACAAGTCCTTCTGTATAGCTTTCACTTGCTTGCCATGACATTTTCCGTAAATAATCAACACTAAAAATACCTAGCAACACATTCGATAGTACACAAACAATCATCAGTACAAGTAACTTGTCCTTCACCATTATGTATCGAAAAAAACGCATCATCTTCGGCTCCTTCTCCAACTCTTACCAATAATGATAGTATGAAGATATAAAGCTAGTGTTTTGTTTTTGTAAAGATTGTACGAAGAGTTATGAAATTATAGCGATTTATCTCTGCAGAAAATTATTATATTTAACAGCACATTTTGTTTCAGGCGTTCGTGAACAGCCGGTTTTGCTTACAACACACTCGTAGCAACAAGCAATCCCATTTGATGAGGTCAAAAGAAACGAAACGTTATTCTAGCAACCCATAAAAATACTCATATTGAATCATATGTAAAATTAAATAATTAGTAAAATTAGTTTATAATTTGTATTTTTTGTAATAATCATTTAACTTGCAACCTTCTGCATTTCCTATCGTTGTCTATTAATAGTTCGGTTTATGTTAAAGGAGGTGTTTGAATGTTACAGTTTAATAAATTAGATAAAACTTTAGTCATTAGCTTGTCATTGCTCGGTATTATTAGTTGTCTTTTTGTCCATTCCAGTAGTACGGTGTTTGAGCAGTATACAAGCTCGTTTATTATAAAGCAGTTTTTTTATTACCTAATCGGATTTTTAGTTATGTATGGAGTAGCAACGCTTGATATCGAGCAACTAAAAAAAATAGGATGGCCATTTTATTGGGCGATGGTCTTGTTAACATTTGCTTTATTTATTGCACCCGAAAGTATAGCTCGGACTGTTAATGAGGCGAAGCGTTGGTACCAAATTCCAGTGTTAGGATCATTTCAGCCGTCGGAGTTTTTAAAGTTCGCACTTTTAATTGTTGTCAGTAAGGTCATTGTTGCACATCGAGAGAAATATGTGCGCCCTACCTTTTTAACGGATATGCGGCTACTCTTAATCATTGCTATTATCACTCTTCCCCCTATGCTTGCTGTTTACAAGCAACCTGATACGGGCATGGTCATGCTTTATATGTCGATGATTGTACCGATGATTTTCTTTTCAGGTATACAAAAAAAATTGCTAATAATCTTTACAGCCATTCCAGTATCAATTCTCAGCGTTGTGGCTATTCTATATGTAAAATTTAATGAATTTTTTACAGACAAAATATTAAATAAAATGTCAGGGCATCAGATTTCTCGAATTAATGGATGGTTGCAGCCTAATGAATATCCGGACTCATCTTTTCAAACAAGGCAAGGGTTTTCAGCAATTGGTTCAGGACAGTTTACCGGAAAAGGTTATATGAACAATAATGTCTATGTCGTGGAAAAGCATACAGATTTCATTTTTGCCAACATCGCTGAAGAGCTCGGGTTCATTGGAGGGGCATTTGTCATTACTCTTCTGTTTTTTGTTATTTACCGTATTGTTCTCATTACAGTAGTAGCACAGGACCCATTTATGACGCTGATGGGAGCAGGCATTGCTAGTTTATTAGCCTTCCAAATTACACAAAATATCGGTATGACAATTGGACTTTTACCTGTAACAGGTATGACATTACCATTTTTAAGCTATGGCGGAAGTTCACTCATCTCCAATTTCATGTTAATGGGCATTGTGTTGATTATCTATAATTCTTATAGTGGCTACATGTTTAAAACAACAAAAGAGTAGGTGAAAGTGTGTATGAACAATACTTTAAAAAAGAGAATTTTATTATTACTATTCCTAACCGGAGGAGCTTTGTTCATACTCATACTGCGCCTAGCCTTTCTTATGCTATAAGACAATCAAAAGCTGTCTCTAAAGTTTTACTACGACTTTAGAGACAGCTTTACTTTTAGATTTTATATTATGCCTTCACTTTATGAATACTATCAATCACAACTTTTATAATTGTATCAAGATCCTCTTGTACAATATTAAGTGGTGGAGATAATGTTAATACGTTATTGAAGCCTGCAACAGTGGCACCATTTTTACCTATAATAACACCCTGCTCCTTACATGCCGCAATAACAGCATTTACTTTATCTACTGGTAAAGGCTCTTTCGATGTTTTATCTGACACTAACTCGATGCCAATTAATAAACCTTTGCCTCGAACATTCCCAACATTCGGGTGATTAGCCAATGCTTGCTGAAGTGTTTGCAAAGTAGCCGCTCCAACCTCACTAGATCTTTCAAATAATGCTTCTCGCTGAAGAATTTCAATATTTTTTAATGCGACCGCACATGCGACTGGTGATCCGCCAAATGTATTGACATGACGGAAATAACCGTATACATCAGACTCAGTAAATGCCTCATAAATTTCTCGTTTTACCGCTGTAGCTGATAATGGTAAATAGGCACTTGTAATTCCTTTGGCCATTGTAATAATATCTGGTTTTACACCGTAGTTCATAAATCCAAATGGCTTACCTGTTCGACCAAAGCCACAAATTACTTCGTCTACAATCATTAAAGCTCCATGTTTTTTACACACTTCCTCAATGCCCCTTAAGTAATTTTCCGGAGGCATGATGACGCCCCCACCTGTAATAATTGGCTCTAAAATCATTGCAGCTACTGTTTCGCTTAGCTCCCACGTCATCGTCTTATCGACAGCTTTTACGCTTGCTAAATCTGTTGGAGCAAGTGTATCACTTTCATATTCACGATATTGATCAGGTGGTGCTACATGGATAAAGCCGGGAGATAATGGTTCATATTTATATTTTCGTTCCGCTTGCCCTGTCGCAGCCAATGCTCCAAAAGAACTTCCGTGATATGCACGGTAGCGAGAAATAATTTTATAGCGAGAGCTTTCTCCTTTTTGTTGATGATACTGACGCGCAATTTTAAACGCAGTTTCGTTCGCCTCTGACCCACTATTAGAGAAGAAAATAACATAATCTCCACCGAGCATTTCATTGATTTTTTCAGCCAGTTCAACTGCTGGTAAATGTCCCTGCGATAAAGGCGCATATGCATTTTTCATCATTTGCTCATGTGCAACATCCGCTAATTCCTTGCGTCCATAGCCTACATTTACACACCACAATCCTGCCATTGCATCGATGTATTCAACGCCATCTGTATCAACAATCCTCGCACCATTTGATTTTTCTACTACATAGGTTGCTTGTGGATTGTAGGGTTTCATTGAATGCCATACATATTGTTCATCTTTCTTTAAAATACCACTTTGAAGATTTACTTGAACCATATCTATACACCCCTTTATGTTTTTTCACTTATTCGCATCGTTATTGCTTGGGAACGCAAATGAACTTGTCGTATCCTCTGTTTCATCTGGCCAGCGTTCAGAAATCGTTTTTGCTTTCGTGAAGAATCGTGCTTGGTCCGGTCCAAACATATGCCCTTCACCAAACTTAGAGCGCTTCCATCCACCAAAGTTGTGATAGCCAACCGGAATTGGAATCGGAACATTAACGCCTACCATACCTACTTCAATTTCTTCCTGGAATTTACGCGCCGCCGAACCGCTGCTCGTAAACATCGTGACACCATTCCCAAGTTCATGGTCATTAATTAAATCAATAGCTTCTTGTAAGGTTTCAACGCCTACAACAATACGCGCAGGTCCAAAAACCTCCTCTTTAAAAATAGTCATTTCTGAAGTTATATTATTTAACAATGTCGGACCAAGATAGAAGCCTTTAGATGTTTCACATATTTTTGGATTTCGGCCGTCCGTTACAAGATTTGCTCCTTCCGCAATAGCACCATCGATATATCGAAGAATGGTATCTTTTGATTGCTGCGTAATAACTGGACCAAAGTCTACCTCCTCATCTGTATATGGACCAACCTTTAATTTCAAGATTTTCTCTTTTAATATTTCTGTAAAGCGTTGTTCCGTATCTTTCCCAACGACGATCGCTCCTGAAATGGCCATACAGCGCTGAGAAGCCGCTCCATATGCTGCACCTAAAAAGGCATTAGCCGTTTGCTCTAGATTTGCATCTGGCATGACAATCATAAAGTTCTTCCCGCCACCAAACGCAGCGACACGTTTATTGTGCTTCGTCCCTGTTTGGTAAATATACTCCGCAACAGGTGTGGATCCAACAAATGAAATTGCTTGTATCTCTTTATTTTCAAGCAGTTCATTAACCGCTTCTTTATCACCATTAACGACTGTCCAAATTCCATCTGGCAGTCCTGCCTCTTTCCATAACTTACTTAAAAATAATGCTGAGATCGGCACACGCTCAGACGGCTTTAAAATAACTGCATTTCCTACCGCAACCGCCATACTTGTAATCGCTAGTGGAACCATAACAGGGAAATTAAATGGCGCAATGGTTGCCACAACTCCAAGTGGGGCTTTTGCAGAGAAGGCATTAATATTGCCGCCTACATTAACCGAGTATTCCCCCTTCAGCATTTGCGGGGCACTTATTGCCATATCTACGGATTCAATGCCACGAACAATTTCGCCCTTAGCGTCTTCCTTTGTTTTCCCACTTTCCTCACAAATCGCTTCAATAAGCTCATCCTGTCTTTCTACTAATAACTGACGGAAACGATGCAGAACCTCGACTCGTTTACCAATCGATGTCTTTTTCCATGAAGGGAATGCTGCCTTCGCTAGTTGGATAGCCTGCTTCACCTCATCTCTAGTCGCTAACGGAACTTGCGCAATGACCTCACCTGTAGTTGGATTATAAACTTCCGAGTAACGACCACTAGTACCGGCTGTTTCAACACCATTAATAAAATGTGATAACGTTTTCATTTTTTGCTGAACTGTCATAATTTCCCCACTCCTCGTTTATTGTTATTCAAAATCCAATTTTTCCTTTTGAAAAATAGAACTTGCTTCATCTACTGGGTTAGGTGACTTTTTCTTTTGTGTAACTAAATAGAAAATCATCACTACTGCCACTACTACACATGTAAATAAAATTTGTGAGCGCATCGATTCAATAAAGAACATAGCGACTAGCAAAGCTGTGATAACCAATATTGTGAAATACGTTAAATATGGGAATAACCACATTTTCACTTTTAATAGCTCGGGATTCTCTTTCTCAATTTTCCGTCGCATTTTTAATTGTGAAAAAGCAATGATTAAGTAAAGAATCAACGTGATTGCACTACATGAACTAAGTAAAAACATAAATACTTTATCTGGTGAAACATAGTTCATGATAACGGCAATATAAGAGAAGAATGTCGCTGTTAATATGGCATTAACAGGTGCTCCCTTTTTATTTAATTTCAAAAATGCTTTTGGGGCCTCCCCCTTCTCCGCTAAAGAAAATACCATTCGAGATGTAGCGTAAAGAGCGGAGTTTAAGCACGATAAAACCGCTGTTAAAACAACAAAATTCATGATTTGCGCAGCTGCAGGAATACCAATATAATCTAATACTGCTACATAGGGACTTGTTAAAATATCTGAGGAATGCCAAGGTAATAATGTGACAACTACCGTTATTGATCCAACGTAGAAAATCAAAATACGCCAAGTAATTGAATTTGTAGCTTTTGTCACCGCTGCTAACGGTTCGTCAGATTCCCCTGCTGCAATAGCAACAATCTCCGTGCCCATAAAGGAGAAAATAACAATGACTACGCCCATCAAGACAGCACCAAAACCATTTGGTAAAAAGCCACCCTCACCGATTAAATTGGCAGTACCTACCGCATCAAAATTAGGTGCGATACCGAAAATAATAAATGCACCAAGTGCCAAAAAAGCTATAATACTTGTAACTTTAATAAGAGAGAACCAATATTCAAATTCACCAAAAGCTTTTACGGAAACAACATTTGTTAAAGTAAGTGCTACGGTTAATAAAAGACTTAGTAGCCATAAAGGGATCCCATCATACCAATATTGAATAATCGCAGCTGCTGCCGTTGCCTCTAAAGCAATGGCGACAACCCAGAAAAACCAATATAACCAGCCAATCATAAAACCAGCCCACGGACCAATTGCTTCATGTGCATAATGCGCAAAAGACCCACTTGTTGGATTGACAGCTGCCATTTCTCCAAGCATTCGCATGACAAGAATAACGATAATACCCGCAAATATATAAGATAAAATTGCGCCAGGGCCGGCTAAGTTAATCACTGAGCCACTCCCCATAAATAGCCCAGCTCCGATAACCCCTGCAATAGCGATCATCGTCATATGCCTTTTCTTTAACCCTCTTTGTAAATGCGTCTGTTGCTCCATATCAGCCCACCTCTTTTATTAGATTGGAATACCGCTTACAAAAATTTTACATGTTACATAGAAACGAAGTAATAGACAAACTGTAAAATTCTATACATTTGTTTTAAACATAATGTAAAATAGACTAAACATTCTTAAAATATGATATTTCAGTTTATTTAAGCAAAAACAACACATCAATAAGAAATTAAGAAAAAGGTCTATGATCAATTATGCCTCGGCATAATTGCGTCCGGAATCGGCTTTGTGCTTGCACAAAGAACTCCTTTCCGATTTCCTTGACATCCGCCGGAGGCAACTTATTTCAGCGGATGTTTGTACACCCGCTGAAATAAGTTAAAAGGAAGGGGGATAAAATGAGTCAATTTAAGCTTCAAGTGAAGGATGTATTAGAAAACACATACTTCCAAAGTGCGGAGGTCGTAGCTGGTGAAGAAGGATTATTACGCATTGTAAAGTGGGCCCATGTCATTGAAATTATACAAGTAGATAATTTTCTAGCTGGTGATGAATTAGTTTTAACAACAGGGATAAGCCTTCAGCACAGCATAGAGAACTTTATCTTTTTCGTAAAATCCTTAATCCAAAAAAATTGCGCGGCATTGTGCATTGAATACGGGACTTCCATACAGACCATCCCGGAAGTAATTGTAGCCCTTGCTAACCGTCACAGCTTCCCTATTATCGTTTTTCATGACACGGTTCCTTTCGTCCGTATTACACAAGATTTACATAGTCAAATTATGAATCAACAATATTTAATGATCTCTACTTTAGAATCCTACTCTCAAACATTAAATAAAAATGCTCTATTAGGGCAAACCGCAGAAGAAATTTTACAAAATATGTATCATGAATTGAAGACACAAATTATCTTTTCTATTAAAGGTCGAGAGCCTATCTTTTTTCCAAAGATGCCGCATCATAAGCGCCAACAACTAGTAACGATGAAAAAATCAGCACCCGTATTTAAAAATGAACCAATCTTTATTTTTGACCAGCATTATGCAGATTTAACGCTCTATAGAGAGGATGGTCTATTCTCAGAGTTCGAATTACTTATTTTAGACCGTACAGCTACTGCCCTGGCACAGTTGTTAATGAGAGAATTTTATATCGAAGAGAAAAGGGACATTGAGGATGCCTCTATTTTAGCGGATTGGATCGATCAAAAACTATCGAAAGAGGAAATTTATAAATTTATCGTCACCTATCATTCTAATTATAAGCTTTCTAGCGGGGCTGTTTTTATTTTAGCAACTCCTAATGCAGTCTCTAAGGTACAAGAGGATATTGTCTACAGTAAGCTCTACTATCGAAATCTTTTTGAGCAAAATGGATTTATACCATTTTTATGTGAAAGAAAAAGTTATGTCATTTTTATTTTACTCCATACGAAAGATAGTAAATCGAGTCGCGAATTATTAAATACATTAGTTTCTTCCGTTCAGAAAACTGATTTTTATAAAAAACAAATGGTTCAAGGGTATCAAATAGCCATTGGCAAAGTCGTTGCAGACGTAGAGGAAATACCGAAGAGCTATCAAACTGCACTCGAAACATTGTATATTTGCAGTAAAGTACAAACAACATCTTATTTTTATGATGATTTACATCTGTATCACCTCATCTATAAATTACAGATGCAAGTAAATTTACAGGAAGTGATTCAAGATTATTTGCAGCCCGTTATTGAATACGACAAAAAATATAACAGTAAGCTATTAGAAACCTTGCAAGTATACTTACAAACGAACGGCTCCAAACAACAAACTGCCAACCAACTGTTCATCGTCCGCCAAACGCTCTACCATCGTTTAAAAAAGCTTGAAAGTCTCTTAGGGGAAAATTTCATGAAGGGGCATAATCGGATTACGCTTGAATTTATGTTGCTTGCTAATTCTTTAATTGAGGATAAAAACTAAAATACTTTGCTTTTGCGGGGTTTATCGGTGGTGTTGATTGGTTAGCACGCTCAAGGTTGCTTTGTTCCTTGAGCGTGCTATCAGATTTTAATTTTCGGTAACTACTCCGCTATATAATCCTGGTCTGCGGTCGTCATAAACTGGAATTCTGCCTCGTACTTCATCGACAATCGAGAAGTCCACGTCAATGACAGCGACTTCTTCATCCTCTGCGCCAACCCAAAGCACTTCGCCCCATGGTTGAATAATCATTGATTGACCATTGAAGTTTTCTACCTTTCTAGAAATACGATTAACAGCGATCACAAAGCATTGATTTTCAATGGCACGTGCTTGCAACAATGTTTTCCAATGGTCGATACGTGGTGTCGGCCATTGCGCCGGTACAAACAATACCTTTGCTCCCTCTAAGGCGTGAGCACGTAGCCATTCTGGGAAGCGAATATCATAGCAAATCACGCCTGCAGCCTCGATATCACCTAGGGCAAAGCGATTCATTTCATCGCCCGCTTCTAAATATAAATGCTCGTCCATCAAACGGAAAAGATGTGCCTTGTTATATTCACCTACTAACTCACCATTGTTATCAAACGTATACATCGTGTTGTAAAATTTATCGCCCTTCTTCGTTGAAACAGAGCCACCAACAATATGTACGCCAAGCTCTTTCGCTAAACCTGATAAAAATGCTTTCGAACGTTCTCCATCCACATCTGCAAGCTCTGGTAATTTTTCAAGTGCATAGCCTGAATTCCACATTTCCGGTAGTACAATAATTTCTGCACCTTGTTTTGCCGCTTCACGAATTTTGTCCTCAGCGCGAGCAAAATTTTCTTCTACTTTGCCAAAGCCTACGTTTAATTGAATACAACCGATTTTCATTGTTATTCCTCCTCTAGACAATTAGTAAAAAAAGTAATACCTTTTAGATTTAATGTACAAACAACTTTCAACACTTACAAAAGCGTTTGTTTCACTGCATTTATGCTTTTGTGAATTTCATTATACTACATTTAAAAGTAGTCTAATTTAGATTTCTTCAGTCGCTTGGTCACTTTTGGGTCTCCTGAAGTCGCCTATTTTTCACTGTGGACCATCCATAAAAAGGTGGTCTTTCTTCTAATAAAAACAACAATTAAGACCACCCATCATGGAGTGGCCTTTTCATGATATATTCAACCAAAGTTCTCGTTAGTTCAAGAAGACTATTAATTAGTAGTTTTCATTTATGTCATAAATATTCTAGACTGGTTTTAGGTATAATAGATTGGGTACTAGTTTTAATCTTAGATATGATTTGCTCTCTTGGACCATTTAACCACTCAGAATTACTATAAAATTTTCGTTGTGAGTTCTCCAAATGTTTACTATTTTCATATTCCCTTATTAAATAATACGAATCAGGGTTATGTAAAGATTGACCATAACTAATAACTTTCATTTTTTCTTTTTCGTGAAGAGGAATACTTTGTTCTACCATTATTTTGTGAAATTCATTTCCAGTACCTTCTTCTAATTTGTATAATAAAATTTCTAATATGGCTTCCGTATTCATAATCTACCTTCCCCTTTTTTAAAAAATATAAGTGGATAAAATCCATTTCAAGAAAAAGTCTATGCGGTCATTTGATCAACGCCTTATTCACTTCTATCACATGATTACACCATACTTTCCTTAATGTGTTTTTTTATAAATTATCAAACTATATTACAAAACTACATCTGTGTACGACCAACACTTTCCTTAAGCCGGTTATAAAACGGTACTGGTCGTTCTCTATTCGCTGTTTCTTTTATATGATGGCTATAGACATTTAGTAAAAAAAGTAATACTATTTGCTTCATATCTTTAATAATTATTATATTCTGAAAAAGGTGAACATGGATGGAATTCTCAAAAAAACTACAGCAACTTCCAACTCAATTTTTTGCAGCACTTGTGCAAAAAGTAAACACTGCTCTAGCTGAAGGGCGTGATGTTATTAATCTTGGTCAAGGTAATCCTGACCAACCCACTCCTTCACACATTATTAAAGCATTACAGGAGGCAGCAGAAAATCCTCAAAATCATAAATACTCTCCATTTCGTGGCATAGCAGAATTACGCCAAGCAGCAGCAAACTTCTACAAACGTGAATACAATGTTGACATTGATCCTGAAACAGAAGTAGCTATTCTCGGTGGTACGAAAATCGGTCTTGTTGAGTTACCGTTAGCCGTTTTAAACCCCGGGGATACAATGCTGTTACCCGATCCAGGGTATCCAGATTACTTATCTGGTGTCGTATTAGGCGATGTTAATTTTGAAGTCATGCCGCTTTTTGCAGAAAATAATTTCCTGCCCGATTATAATGCTTTATCCGATGAAGTAAAAGAAATGGCGAAGCTGCTTTACTTGAATTACCCGAATAACCCAACTGGTGGTACTGCAACACTTGAATTTTTTGAGGAAACAGTACGCTTTGCAAAAGAGCACAACATTATCGTAGCACATGATTTTGCCTATGGGGCGATTGGATTTGACGGCAATAAACCTATCAGTTTCCTGCAAGCTGACGGTGCAAAAGATGTCGGTATCGAAATGTATACATTATCCAAAACGTATAATATGGCAGGCTGGCGCATTGGTTTTGCAGTTGGTAACCCTGATATTGTTGCAGCCATTAACCTTATTCAAGATCATCTATTTTGTAGTCAATTCCCCGCTGTGCAACAAGCAGCAGCGGTTGCCCTTACAGCATCTCAGGATTGCGCGGATGAGCTAAGAGCGACTTATGAGCGGCGACGAAATATTCTTATCGAAGAAGCACAGCGAATTGGTTGGCACGTAACCGCACCGAAGGGTTCTTTCTTTGCATGGCTCCCTGTTCCATTAGGTTATACGAGCGAGCAGTTTGCTGATGTATTGCTCGACAAAGCTGATATCGCAGTAGCGGCAGGTAATGGCTTTGGTGAATATGGCGAAGGCTATGTGCGGGTCGGTTTACTTGTTAGTGAAGAACGCTTACGTGAAGCAATCAGTAGAGTTGAAAAATTAAACCTATTTAGCTCATGAACATATCCCCATACCTAAGTAGACTCTATCGAAAAACTGTTCCATTAGCTCAAACTTGCTATAAGAACAGTTTTTCATTTCCTATCTTTTTTAGTTGCCCTACCCCTTCTTCTAGCGGACTCTTTTTCGACTAAATAGTATAGCAAAATAAAATATTTTAAAAATTCAATTGACTTACTATATCCTATAATCTATATTAGGTATATCGGATTTACAAAAAAATAATATAAATCTCTTATCAAGAGTAGCTGAGGGACTGGCCCTATGAAGCTCGGCAACCTCCTTTTTTTAAGGAAGGTGCTAAATCCTGCAAACGATCATCGTTTGATAGATAAGAGAGGACGTTTTTTCATGAGCCTCTCTTAGTTTATAAGAGAGTTTTTTTTATTTTTAACTACCGATAAAACAACTTTGGAGGTATGTCTCATGAAAAAGAAAAACAAATTTTTATTAGGTTTAGCAAGTCTCACATTAGTAGCAGCATTAGTAGGCTGCGGTACTAAAGAAGATAAAGGTAGTCAAGGTAAGGCTATTAATGAAAATAAAATTGTAGTAGGTGTGACTTCTGGTCCACACGAACAAATTGCAGAGGTTGTTGCAAAAGTTGCCAAAGAAAATGGCTTAGAGGTTGAACTAAAAACTTTCTCTGATTATGTTTTACCAAATACATCGTTAGCCGAGGGTGATCTTGATGTAAATAGTTATCAACACAAGCCATTCCTCGATGCATTTAACAAAGATCACAAAACAGATTTAGTGCCAGTAGGAAAAACAATTTTAAATCCTATGGGCATATACTCTGAGAAAT
The DNA here is from genome assembly GCF_042267565.1 of Lysinibacillus sp. NPDC056232. Taxonomy (NCBI): domain Bacteria; kingdom Bacillati; phylum Bacillota; class Bacilli; order Caryophanales; family Bacillaceae; genus Lysinibacillus; species Lysinibacillus sp. NPDC056232. The sequence goes on from NZ_JBHJTF010000022.1 coordinate 83,108, forward strand.
ATAAATCATTCGATGAGGTTCCTGATGGTGCAACATTCGGGTTACCAAATGATCCAACGAACGGGGCTCGTGCTCTATTTGTCCTTCAAGAGGCAGGCATCATTAAATTAAAAGAAGGTGCAGACTTAACAGCATCTATTCGCGATGTCGAAGAAAACAAAAGGAATTTTAAATTCATTGAATTAGAAGCTGCACAAATTCCGAAGCAGCTTAGTGAAGTAGATGTAGCAGCTATTAATACGAACTTCGCTCTTGATGCTGGCATTAATCCTAAAAAAGATTCAATCCTTTTAGAGTCTACTGACTCTCCTTATGTGAATTACATTGCAGTCCGTGCTGAAAACGAAGACGACCCAACAATCAAAAAATTCGTTGAAGCTTATCAATCTGATGAAGTACGCAAATTTATTGAAGAAGAATTCAAAGGTTCTGTTATTCCGGGCTGGTAATTGACGATTAAGGACCTTTCATACAATCGAGAATCTGCGAGACTCCTACGGAAAACTAGCAGATTCTTGCTTTATAGAAGGGCTTAGAAAGGAGATATCACAGTATGATTCAATTAGAAAATATCACAAAAGAATTTAAAACTAAAAAAGATATCGTCAAAGCAGTAGATGGTATTAACTTGCATGTCAAAAAAGGTGAAATCCATGGAGTTATTGGCTACAGTGGTGCAGGAAAAAGTACTCTTATTCGCTGTGTTAATTTATTAGAGCGTCCAACAACAGGAAAAGTATTGATCGACAATGTAGATATTACTTCCCTTTCTCTAAACGACCTTCGCAAAACACGTCAAAAAATCGGGATGATCTTCCAGCATTTTAATCTCTTGAAAACAGCGACTGTTTACAACAATATCGCGGTACCATTAAAGCTTCTAGGCTATAACGACTCTGAAGTGAAAAACCGCGTTGCAAAATATGCAGAAATTGTTGGCCTAACAGAGAAATTAGATAGCTACCCTAGCCAGCTTTCTGGGGGGCAAAAGCAACGTGTCGCTATTGCACGTGCCCTTGCTCAAGAGCCTGAGATTTTGCTCAGTGATGAAGCGACAAGTGCTCTCGATCCTGAAACAACTGACGCCATTCTTGAGCTTCTCTTGAAAATTAATCGTGAGCTGGGCATCACTATTTTACTCATTACACATGAAATGAATGTTATTCAAAAAATTTGCGATGATGTATCCGTTCTTGAATCAGGGACAGTTGTGGAATATGGCTCTGCTATAGAGCTATTTTCGAAGCCTCAGCATCCAACGACACGAAAATTTTTAAATACCATTTCTCAACGTAATTTATCGCCTTCCCTTATCGAGCAATTAAATGTTTCGGGAAGAGTTATTCGTTTAACATTCCTTGGCGAAAGTACAGGGAAACCTTTACTTGCAGAAGTGAGCAAAGTTTATGATGTACAACCAAATATTTTAACAGCCAATATCATTGAATTAAAAAACGGCATTGTCGGTAATATTGTCGTGCATCTACACGGTGAGGCATATATCGTAGAAAAAGCACTTACGTATTTTACAGAAAATGGGGTATCTGTTGAGGAATTAGGAGGCGAATTAAATGAATAGCATTCAAAGTTTCTTTGCAGACTGGTCAGATGTTATTGGAAAATCGATTATCGAAACCTTCCAAATGGTCGGGATTTCATTATTCTTTTCTATTTTAATTGGGATCCCTTTAGGGCTTTTAATCGTTTTAACTCGCCCGGGGCAATCATTTGAAAATAAATTTCTCTATCAATTTTTCAATTTATTTATTAATATGATTCGCTCGGTACCATTCATTATTTTACTATTCTTCATTTTACCGTTCACAAAGATCATCGTTGGCACAACGATTGGTGTAAAAGGTGTTATTGTGCCGCTTGTTGTTTATACAGCGCCTTATATTGCAAGACTTATGGAAACAGCACTTTTGGAAGTTGATCCAGGGGTTGTGGAAGCTTATACAGCAATGGGTATTAAACGTCGTCACATCATTTGGAATGTCTTACTACGTGAGGCTCGCCCATCCATTATTTTAGGCTTAACAATTGCCACAATCGGTCTGATTGGAGCAACAGCAATGGCAGGTATGGTTGGTGCTGGCGGTTTAGGTGATCTTGCATATCGTTACGGTCATTTACGCTATGAGGTCGATGTGATGTATGCGACAGTGTTTATCTTAATCATCCTTGTTCAGATTATTCAATCAATAGGTAATCGCTTCGCTGCGAAACTAAAGAAAGATTAATAGGAGGATTACGATGACAAAGACGACACACAGCGATCTACTGTTAAAAAATATAAATGCACAAGCCCCCTTCCCTATTTGCTTTGCAGATTTAGAAAAGGCAGTCGCAGAAAAAATGGAAGCTGGTCCGTTTGGCTATATCCGTTCAGGTGCTGGGGGTGAGCAAACATTACGAAATAACCGCGCAGCCTTTGAAAAATACTCTATTATTCCACGCTTTTTACAGGATGTTTCAAGTATTGATACATCGATTGAGCTGTTCGGAAAAGTACATCCAACGCCATTCTTATTTGCTCCTGTTGGCATGAACAAAATGGCGCATGACGAAGGTGAGCTTGCCGTGGCACGTGCAGCGGATCAGTTAAAAATTCCTTATATTCAAAGTACAGTTTCAAGCTATGCACTTGAGGATGTGGCACAAACAGCTCCCACTGCTACTAAATGGTTTCAATTATATTGGTCAACAAATGAGGAAATTGCCTATAGTATGGCCGCTCGAGCCGAGGCTGCTGGTTTTGAGGCTATTGTTTTAACTGTAGATACAGTCATGCTTGGCTGGCGTGAAGAAGATGTTCGCAATCAGTTTTCGCCATTAAAGCTTGGATATGCACGAGGAAACTATATGAATGACCCCGTTTTTACCGCTTCCTTACCAGATGATTCATTTGAGTCATATGTACAGGGCGTGTTGCAAAATATTTTCCACCCGACATTAAATTGGGAAAATGTACGTGAATTAAAGCGCCGTTCTAATCTCCCTATTTTACTGAAGGGGATCTTACATCCTGAAGACGCAAAACTAGCTATAGAAAACGGCATTGACGGTATTATCGTATCAAACCATGGTGGTCGCCAACTGGATGGCGTAATTGGTTCACTTGATGCTCTTCCTGACATTGTGAAAGCTGTAAAAGGACGAATTCCTGTTATTTTAGATAGCGGTGTGTATCGTGGTATGGATGCTCTTAAGGCACTCGCTTTAGGAGCAGATGCTGTTGCCATTGGTCGTCCCTTCCTCTACGGACTTGCATTAGAAGGACAGCAAGGAGTCGAAAAAGTAATGACGAATTTATATGATGAATTAAAAGTCTCTATCGCTTTAGCGGGGGCAATATCTATAAAGGGACTACGTGATATCACATTGGTGAAAGAAGATGGAGTCGATAGTAAATGAAACAAGTAGTTAGAACCAAAACATTTGTAGCTGACGCTTTGCTTTCGCTACATAAAACATTTGTAGCTGACGCTTTGCTTTCGCTACCAAAACATTTACTGAAAGAAGTAAAAAATGATATCGCTGTTATTTGAGTAAGAGCAGCTTTAAAAACATTTCTTAGAAACAAATACAAAAAGACCAGGATCTCAGCAATAAAGTGAGCCCTGGTCTTTTCGCGAAAGTGAATCTTACTAATCATTTTTGCTCTTAGTTTTAGATTCTATTAATTAGTACGATTAAGTCTAATAAAAGTTACAGTAATTATTAAAAAAATATATTTTTTATTTAAAGGGTTGAAAAGTAATGCCTAAACTTATGTTTTTAGACGCCGTCAATTAGGGCTTTTAAGTGGGGTTGAGAGATTTATCGGAATAAATTTGTGTTTTATCGGAACAATTTTGAGATTTGTCGGAATAATTTCAGATTTTATCGGAATGTTTCATCATTTTATCGGAACATTTATAAAATTCACTTTAATGCTAATGTTAAAAAGGGCTACCTCACTATAATATGTACCCTTTGTAAAGGACATTTTAAAAAAGGTTAGGCAACTTTCTGAAGCTGCTGTCTGTATTTTGCAGGCGGCAGCTTATTTAAA